>PKDT01000001.1 GCA_002863085.1 Flavobacteriales bacterium | reverse complement strand
ACTTACAGATAAATCAAAAACATATGAGGCCCTCAGATCTAACGGTATTTCAAAAAGAGATAGTAATAGCTTTATTCAAAACGTACCATTATATTTTGGTCCACAAGAGTTTACTGCGGGTCCGGTTTACTTAGGGGCAGTGGTGTGGCTTTTATTTTTCATTTCACTATTTACATTAAAAAAACCAATAAAGTTCACACTACTTTCACTTTTAATTATTTCTTTATTACTTGCTTGGGGAAGGTATTTTATGCCTCTTTCAAATCTGATGCTTGATTATTTTCCTCTATACAACAAATTTAGAACTGTTTCAATGATATTGGTAATAGTTGAGTTTGTGGTTCCACTAATGGCAATTCTTGGATTACATAGTTTTTTTAAAGCTAAATTTAAGGATCGAGATAGGCTAAATATTTTATTAAAATCAACAGCCTTTTTAGGAATTTTATCTCTAATTTTTTTAGTGTTTGGTCGAGGATTATTTGATTTTTCAAGTGCAGTTGATTCACAGCTTCCAAATTGGTTATCCAAGTCGATTCAGGAGGACAGATTTTTAATGTTCAAAAGTGATATTTTAAGATCGCTTGTATTTGTGATGATGTCTTCAATCATTATTTTTTTACAAATCAAAAATTATTTTAAAAAATCTCTTTCTTGGATTTATTTTCTTGCCCTTATCATTCTAACGGATATGTGGTTTGTGAATAAGAGATATTTTAATATTGATAGTTTCGTAGATAAGTCCTTAGTCGAACAACCATTTAAAAAACAAGAATATGATAAAATTATTCATCAAGACAGTACAACATTTAGAGTTTACAATTTAAATGAAAGGTTAGATCAAGGTGCTAGAACATCTTATTTCCATCATTCTTTGGGGGGGTATCATGGTGCTAAACTAGGAAAATATCAAGAAATTATGGACTCATATTTAAGTAAAGGCTCCATGCCTGTTATAAATATGTTAAATACGAAATATATAATTAGTGCTGATAATAACAAACCCTTCGTGCAAATAAATCCAGAAGCTTGTGGTAATGCTTGGTTTGTCGAAAATATAATTTGGGCAAAAAACAAGGATGAAGAGTTTTCTCTACTTTCAGACTTTGATCCATCTATTTCAGCTATTGTTAATGAAAAATATAGGCCTCTCATGCAGAACTTTGAAAACGACGTCAATAACAAAATAAATCTAACGTCTTACAAGCCCAATAAGTTAGTTTATAATGTAAATTGCAACTCAAATTCATTGATTGCTTTTTCAGAAATTTATTATCCAAAAGGATGGAATGCATATATTGACGGGAGCTTTGTAGAACATTTTCCTATAAATTACTTACTAAGGGGTATTTTTATTCCCAAAGGAACAAAAGAAATTCTTTTTGAATTTAAACCAAATTCTTTTCATGTGTCAGCTATAATTTCATTAGTAATGTCAATCGTTTTAATTCTTGTTGGTTTTTATTTATTTTTCAAAAAAATAATTAAATCAAAATGAAAAACATATTGATTATAACTTATTATTGGCCTCCAACAGGTGGAGTTGGCACTCAAAGATGGTTAAAGTTATCCAAGTATCTAATTAGAAATAAACTAAAGCCAATCATATATACCCCCTCTAATCCAACCTCTCCAATCAAAGATTTATCAACTATTGATGATATAGAAAAAGGAGTTGAAGTCATAAAGAAAGATATTTTTGAACCAAATAAATTTTTTTCAATTTTCAATTCAAGTAATCCGTCATCTCATATTCTTACTAAAAGACCAACAAGTTTTTGGGGAAAAGTTCTAATTTGGATTAGAGCTAACTTTTTTGTTCCTGATTCAAGATGTTTGTGGATTAAGCCATCTGTTAGTTTTTTAAATAATTACCTCAAGAAAAATCCTGTCGATCTCGTTATCTCATCTGGTCCCCCCCACAGTATGCACCTAATCGCGATAGAGCTCAGAAAACAACACAATATAAAATGGATAGCTGATTTCAGAGATCCTTGGACTAATATTGAATATTTTGACTTACTACCTCTAATGAAAAAACAGAGAAAGAAACACGTATTGTTGGAAAAAAAAGTTATTGAAAATGCAGACTTAGTACTGACTGTAAGTGAAACTTGGTCAAGTGATTTTAAAAAAAATAGATTAAAAAAAATAGAAGTGTTAAATAATGGTTATGATGATGATGATTTTTCTGCCAAAAGAAATCATAACAGCTATGATTTCAAAATATGTCATTTTGGTCTTTATGGCGAGAAAAGAGATCATTCTTTTTTTTGGCAGGTACTTAGAAATATTTCAGACGAGAACCCTGATTTCAATAAAAAATTAAAGTTGATTTTTGCTGGAGAAGTTCACTCCAATTTCTTCCTCAACTTAGAAAGTTACAGGTTCATAAAAAAAATTAAGTACCATTCGCATCTCAAACACAATGATGTTGTTGATTATATGTTAGATTCAGATATATTGTTGGTCTCTCAGGCAGATACTAAATCTGTTATGGGTCGTTTACCCGCTAAACTATTCGAATATATTGGTGCTCGAAGGCCAATTTTAGCCATAGGAAAAAAAGATAGTGATTTGGAAAAAATAATATCAAAAATTTCCTTCGGCTGGTTCGTGGATTTTGGTAACAAGAATCTACTAAAGCAATCAATCAATGAAATATTTAGTTTAAATAAAAATTATGAATTTGAAGACGTCACAAGTGATTATTCTAGATTGAATCAGGCCAAAAGATTGATTAAAATTATAAATTCATTATGCGAAAAATGATTTTTGATATTATTAGCGAATTAAAATCATCAAAATATTTAAAAAATATTTTGGTGCTATCAAGTGGAGTCGGTATTTCGCAACTAATCCCACTTATTGCATTACCTTTTCTCACAAGATTTTTTAGTCCATATGACTTTGGTATCTTAGCAATTTTTTTAGCACTTACTCAACTTATTGCTATTTCAAGCACCTTAAGACTAGAAATGGCTGTTGTTTTACCCAAAAAAAATACAGATGCTGCCATTCTTTGTCTAAATGCTTTTGTTCTTCTTGTTATTACATCGGTATTAGTTTTTTTTATTCTATATTTTTTGTGGAAATTTTTAGAAAATAATAACTCATTTTATTTTGATAAGCTTTACGATATTAAAATTTGGATGAGCCAGCTCTCGAACAAAAACTATTTTCCATTTTTAATTATTTTAGTACCATTTGGTTCTTTTTTTTTAGGATTATATAATATTTTATATGCTTGGAACAACAGAATAGAAATGTATAAAAATATGTCATTCTCGCACTTATCTCACTCAATTTTTAGTACTCCGTTGTCAATTTTTTTTTATTTTACCAAGGTTAAAATATTTGCTTTGATTTTAGGACAAATAATAGGAAGATTTGTTGCATGTATTTCTTTAGCAACGAGCATCATTGATGAAATCAAAAAAATTGATTTTAAAAATATTTTTATTAATTCAAGATTCCTTGTTCATTTTTACAAGAAATTTATTATTTACGAAACACCGCAGTCCATTTTAAACTTTTTTTCACAAAAAATTATTTTAGCTTTTTTTACATTTTCTTTTGGTTTCTTCGTAGTAGGTGTCTTCGACCTAGCTGACAAGATTATTGGAAAACCTCTTGGAATAATTTCAAATTCATTAAAGACAGTTTATTACAAACGAATTACGACTGCCCAAAATAAACCTTTAATCTTTGTCAAGTCAGTAGTGCTAATGTCACTAGTTTGTAGTGTTGTTATTATTCCATTTTTTTTGTTGAATAATGAATTTTACATCTTTTTATTTGGTCCCAATTGGGGTGATACAGCTCTATTCGTAAAGATGTTATGTCCATTATTATTTTTCAGATTTGTTTCCAACGTTGTTACTCCAAGTATTTCATATAAAATGGAAAATCAAATTTTATTGATTTGGCAAATTATTTATTTAGTTGCTTTATTGGTATTATTTTTATTTTTTAATTTCAAATCTGTCAACCAGATGATACTCACATACTCAATTACTGGTGCGTGTATGTACTTTATTCTCGGCATTTTATCATATTTAACATTGAAAAAGTATATATCTTGAAAATAACGATAATTACACCAGCATGCAATGAGGAAGCAAGTCTTCCGGATTTAATAAATTCAGTAACAAATCAAACTATGTTGCCAACTGAATGGATTATCATCGATGATGGATCAATTGATTCCACTAGTGATGTAATAAAAAAAGCATCTTCAGTCTTTAGTTGGATAAAATATTTGCGAAAGGAAAAAAAAGATGTCAGATCTCCTGGTAGGAGTGTTATGGAAACATTTTATTTTGGTCATCGATTTTTAAAAACAAAAAATTATGATTTTATATTTAAGATTGATGCTGATTTAGTTCTTCCGAAAAATTACATTGAAAGAGTTATAGGTCAGTTCCAGTCAGATAAAAAAATCGGTATTTGTGGTGGTGTTTGTGTAGTTAAAAATAATCAAAAGTATGAGATTGAGAGTGTAACCAATCTCGATCATGTAAGAGGGGCAATAAAGTGTTATAGAAAAAAATGCTTTGATGAAATAGGGGGGTTAGTTAAGGCTATGGGATGGGATACAATTGATGAACATACAGCTCGCTTTAAGGGATGGGATGTTAAGATAATCACAGATTTGCAAATCATACATAAAAGACCCACTCACTCTGAATTTGGTGTGATTAATGCATCTTTTAGAAATGGCCAAATGCTATACAGTATAAGAATGGGTATTGTATTAACACTGGGTAATTGTATAAAATTGATTTTTAAAAAGCCATATTTAATACATTCAATTAGTATGATTTTAGGCTATGTTTCTTGCATAATAACAGCAAAGAAATTTGTTGTATCAAGTGAGCTTGGCAAGTTTATTAGAACTTACCGATTTAAATCTTTTATGAAAAGATTATTTAACTCTTGACCAGTTGGTTGTTTTACCTATTAAGCTAAGACCAATGAAACCTCTCAAAAGAAGAATGTCTTTGCTTTTTAATTTCGCATTTAGTTCATATGTTTTTCCTGTTCTGGCATCGTAAATTTGTCCATTAGCCCAATCGTTTGATTCAATGAATTCCAGATTTTTAATAATCTCTAATCCAAGAATATTTCTGTTTTTAAGTTCTGGATCAGGATTTTCTTTATCTAATTTTATAGATCCGTCATCATTGTTGGGATTGGCTAACCAAACAATCTTGCCATAGTACATATCATCTATTTTATATATTTCTATATGTGATTCTTTTTTTTCTTCAAGCCATATTCCACAAATATCATCGGATATTTGTTGAGAAAATATCATGAGAGGAAAAAATAAAGAAATAACGAAATGAAACATATTTTAAAATGCTCTGTTAAATCCAAATAGGCACCTTAATTTAACAGAACTTTCATCAGACGGAGTATGATTTACATAAATTGGAAAATCAAAACGAAGAGTTAGTGGCTCACCATCTAAAACATCGTCCCAAAGTCTAGAGAGTTCGCATGTAAAACCAAGACCTAAATCAAAATTTGGCCTGCTAAATGCAAGTTTATCTCCAATTTTATTTTCATTTATTACACCTATGTCTGCGAATAGGTATGTATTGAGACCAAAATATTCAAGTTTATCGAATTTTTCAGTAAAATCAATTTCTGTATTAAAGGCAAGACCCGAAGTTCCTTTATAGGTGTTCTGAGTACCATTATCGGTTGGTTCGTTCATGTAATATCCACTGAAACCTCTCAGGTTAAGACCACCTCCCATGTGGAATGTTCCACTTCCGTTACCATAACCAACCCAGTCATTAGGGATGAAGCCAGATGATCTCGTAAACTCATTACTCATAAGTTCTTCTGGATTTGCTCCAGCTGAATAAAGCATACTTTCAAGCGGAAAGTTATCTCCAAAACCTCTTTGTATAAATAGTCTTGTATTGATACCATAGCCATTGAACTCACTTCTGTTTACTGTTGATAAGCTTAAAAAAGCAAAATTATAATCACTCATAATAGACGATGATTTCAGTTCCATATTAATTATTCCAGTTCCATCGAATTCGTTGTTTTGTAGATAAAAGTATTGGTGAGAAAGACTTACAGTTAAATTAGAATTTATATTGTTAGGCAACCATTGATCTTCGTAGAGCAAGTAATTTATATCTGAAAGTTCTTTTCTTTCAAAACTATTCAATGAAACATCAAATGAATTTTTTTTATCAATTGACTTGATGTTATATCCAACAGAATAGTAACTAAGACCGTCTAATTCATTTAGAGAAAATCTCATTCTGCTATTTTTTACATACTTGAAGAGGGTGGTTGAATAACTTAGGCTATAAGAAACTTTATCATTGTTTGAATCACCATCGTACCTTTTGGACTGACCAACTCCAGAATTAACCCATAATCCAGCATCTAGATTATGATGTTTTTTCAAATAGTCACCTCTGAGACGTGTACCAACTTTAACTCCATCAAAGTCATTGTACCAAATTGCAGGTCTTGCTTTAAGTTCGTATTTTCTCAGATTGGAATATTTTTTCACACCATAGTCTAGAGAAAAGTCAACATTACCATTTAGCCTATTATTTATCATGTATGAATCAGCTAGTCTGTTTGACTTATCAATTATTATATTTTTTACACCCGAGGGAACATGAGCTATAAATGAATATTCTTTATTCAAATTTCCATATCCAATCCATCTTGGGAGTATTTTAGCATTTGTCTCTTTTTCAAACCAGTTGTTGGGAATGTGGTATTCATAAAGCATTCCAAATTTTGAATCAATCGTTAAATCAATTGGCATTTCCATTTCTCCACATCTTGATAAAGTTATAAGCACAGAGTCGTTGTCTAATTTTTCAACTTTTTTGATCGAGTAGTCCAAGTCTTTATTTGTGTCAAGCCATTGGTCAAAAAACCAGTTTAGATCGACTCCCGTAAATTGGATAATTGAGTTTCTGAAGTCGTTTAGATAAGGATGAGCTATTTTCCATGTTTCAAAATAATTTTTCATTGCTTGAAGGAACAAATCGTCTCCTAAAACATATTGTAAATTATATAGCATTGTAGCGGTTTTACCATAAACGTGAGTGTAAGAACCTCTGTGAGCAAGAGAACCACCAAAGTCGTGAGAATGTGTGTTAAGTTTTGGAGTATTATTTTCAGATGCATCCATTGTATATCTGTAAAATGCATCATCGTCCTTTGCATTAAGTTGATTGCGGTGTTTATCAAAATATTTATTTAAAAACGTCTTGTTATTTTTGATCCATTTAATTCTTTGAAGTACATCTACCTCTTTATTATCTAAAAGTGAGTCATTGACATATGATTTGCTTACAGTCATGTATTCACCTTCTATTACTTCAGTTGCCCATGCAGTTAAAAACTGTGTAAATCCTTCGTCAAGTGCAGCACGATAAGTCTCATTATTACCAACTTGTCCAAAAAACCACATATGTGCAATTTCGTGAATCAACAGACCTCTGTAACCTGGGTCGCTGCCTCTGTCAAGAGTTATCATCGGATATTCCATTCCAGATCTAGCATCAGCTACAATAATTTTGTGATATGTATACATTCCAAAATCTTCAGAAAAAACTCTGATAATTTCAGCGGCATAATCTGCGGCATTCTGCCATTTTGAGGCATGTTGTTCTTGAGCTAATGAATATGCTTTTATGCCATTCCATTCAGCTACTCCGATTCTGTAACTTGGATCGGCGGTAAATGCAAAGTCATGGACATTTTCTGCATGGAATTTCCATGTTTTCTTTTTATTTGGATTATATCTAATAATTGTAGATGGGGGAGTATTATATTTTTTATCAGCAAAATTTTTGATATCTAATTTTTTCATGAGCTCACTGGGTAACACTTCATTTCTGTTGGTCATAAATCCAGTAGCTTCGACAATGTAGTTATCAGGAAATGTTAATTCAACATCAAAACATCCAAAGTTCCCATAAAACTCCTTCCCAAGATGTTGATCAGTTGTCCAGCCAAATTTACTATCATATACTGAAATTCTTGGATACCAGTGAACGCCATTGTAATGTTTATTTCCAAATTCGGTGTAGGTTTTCATTCTTCTTCTGACATTTCCTGTATTCTCGTCACCCCCAAAGTGTGATTCAAAATCAATATTGAACTTTATGGTTTCACCGCTTTTGAGAGGCTCATTCAAAAAAACTTTCATTACTGTGTTATCAATTTCTATGTCAAGTGACTCTCCTTCAGTAGATATGCTGTTGATTTCAAGGTTTTTTTTCTTCTTTTCATCTTCACGAAAGATGGTTTTCATTTTATTACCCTTCCTAAATTTATCAAGATATGAATCAGGCTCAAATGCGTTTGCATACAAGTGAAAAAAAACATAATTTAAATCATCAGGTGAGTTATTTGTATAAATCAACTCTTGAGATGCTTTAATCATATTTAGTGTGTCAATTATTTCAGCTTTTATAACGTAATGAACATCTTGCTGCCAATATCCTTCATATGGCATTTTATTTTTCCAGTAATTTGGGTTTTTTGTAGAGTTATAAGTGTTTGGCTTAGTAAGTGGGTTGTAAGGCACTTCAAGTTCTTTTTGAATAATGGTATCGTTTGTGGATACAATACTATCGTTTGAAGTAATATTTTTTACCAAATCTTGTGAATTCAATCCAAAAAATATTAACATTAATGTGAGAGAGAGTAATTTTTTCATGAGAATTTTTTTTGCTAAGATAATAAAATATAGTTTGTTAATTTCAATGGGACAGATTATGTAATTAACATGCTTAAATCAATGCTTTTGACAGAGTGTGTTAAACTGCCAACTGAAATATAATTAACTCCACATTCTGCGTATTTTCGAATATTTTCAATAGTAATATTTCCAGAAGACTCAAGTGAAATTTTAGAGTTTGTTAATCTTACTGCCTCTTTGGTCATTTTGATATTGAAGTTGTCTAGAATAATTCTGTTTACTCCTCCGACATTTAATACCTTTTGTAGTTCTTCGATATTTCTGACTTCTATGATTATTGGAATTTTATTTCCTTTAAGCTTATTATAATTGACACATTTTTTAATAGATTTTTCTATTCCGCCACAAAAGTCAATATGATTTTCTTTTATCATCATTTGATCATATAATCCAAATCTGTGATTGAAACCACCTCCAAGTTTAACAGCTAGCTTATCAAGAAATCTAATGTTTGGACATGTTTTTCTAGTATCTAATATTTTTACGTTCGTTCCTTTGATTTCTTCAACAATTTTTTTTGTTTTAGTAGTTATGCCGCTCATACGTTGCATACAGTTTAAAATCAATCTCTCTGTTGCTAGTAGAGACCTTTGCTTTCCTATGGCAGAAAAAACTACACTATTTTTTTTAACAAAATCACCATCATGAAAAAAAAATGATGGAACAACTTTATTGTCGAAAAAATTATAAATGTGATTTGCCAGCTTTAATCCAGAAATATAGCAGTCATCCTTAGCTATAAGTTTAATTTCACCCATTGTATTTTCATCAAGACAAGCTAAAGATGTAACATCACCACTGTAAACATCTTCTTTGAGTGCATTTTTTATAAATTCAGATATTTGATTGTTCATATAAAAGCTTAATTTGCATTGTACAAATTAATGAAATTATTTTTTTGGTGAAAATTAGGTTCATATTTCTAGGGAAAAAAAAATCATCAGTTATAACTCAATTGGTTGAGCAGTATAATAAAAGAATTAATTTTTTTGTTAAGTCTGAAATAATCTATTTTTATGAAAAAAATAATAATAAGCTTGAAAGTAAATTGGAGAATTTGTTCATTAAAAAAAACTTTATAATTTGTTTGGACGAGTCAGGGAAAGAAATCAATTCTAAATCTTTTTCTGAATTTTTAGAATTTAATATAAATTGTTTTGATACAATTTGTTTTCTTGTTGGCGACTCTAATGGCTTTAATAATACAATTTTAGACAAATCTAATTATGTAATGTCATTGTCTAAAATGACACTAACTCATTTGTTTGCCAGACTTTTAATTGTTGAACAAGTATATAGGTCTCTAACAATCACAAATAATCATCCATATCATAATGAATAAATATGTTCTCGCTTCCTCAAATAAAAATAAATTAAAGGAAATTAAAGAAAAGTTGAAAAAGTTTGATATTTTAAGTCTTGATGATATTGGATTTCATAGTGAAATTGATGAAACAGGTTCTACTTTTCATGAAAATTCTTATATAAAATCTCTAACAATTTTTCATCATTGTGGTATTGATACTATCTCTGATGACTCAGGCCTCATTGTAAGTTGCTTGAATGGTAGGCCTGGAGTTTTTTCAGCACGGTATGCAGGCAGTGAATGTAACACTGACGCAAATATTAGAAAACTTCTCAATGAGTTGAAAGATCAGAATGATAGACAGGCTAAGTTTAAAACGGTCATTTGTCTTAAAAACAAATCAGATCACTTTTTTTTCACAGGTGAATGTCATGGTGAAATTACTAGATTTCCACAGGGAAAAAATGGATTTGGTTATGATTCAATATTTGTGCCCAACGGATTTGACGATACTTTTGCACAAATGCCCTTCAAATTAAAAAATAAGATAAGCCATAGGTCAAAAGCAATTGAAAAGTTGGTGAATTTTCTAATTTGAATCAAGTTCATCTAATTGTTCAGAGATAAAATCACTTATCTTAATATTTTCACTTTTCAACATTTGAGGAACAATACTTTTTTTTGAAAAGCCTGGTACCGTGTTAATTTCGATAATAAATGGTTTCTTATTATGAAGAATGTAATCTATTCTAACAATACCTCTCATAGATAGTTTGGCATAAATTTCCTTGCTCAAGGATTTAATATTTTTAGCAATACTTTTTGGGATTTTTGCAGGTGTGACTTCAAGGGATTTATTATTATATTTTGCATCATAGTCGAAGAAGTCATTGAAACTTATTATTTCTGTAATTGGAAGACTAATTATTTTTTTTTTTGATCTAAATACTGCACATGTAAATTCTCTGCCCTCAAGGAATTCTTCAATCATAATTTTGTTACCACTTTTTTTAGCTTTTTCCAGAGCAGATGAGACTTCATTTGTGTGATTAACTTTGGAAATTCCTAAGCTTGATCCACTAGACGTAGGCTTTATAATACATGGGAAATTTATTTTACAGTCGTCACTGTAAATAAATGAAGATGGTACGTCAAAACCTTTTTTTTTTAAAAGGGTATTGCATAAGTATTTGTCGAAAGTAATATTTGAAATCTCTTTGTTGCTGTTTGTGTAAGGAATATTTAAGTCATCAAAAAAATCACATAAATTTCCATTTTCTCCGGGGTCTCCATGAATCATCATGAACACCTTATCTATTCTATATTTGTTATTATCAATCAGAAATGAAAAATCATTATTTTTTACCTGTATTTTTTTTTTGTTATGTAGTACTTCAAAAATTAAATTGTCTCTATGAATAATTTTAAAAGCATTGTACTTATTTTTGTCGATATTTTCATAAATATTTTGTGCACTATCAATAGAAATAATTTTTTCATCAGAATTTCCACCACAAAGAATTGCAATATTTTCCATCATATTTATTATTTAAACTAAATATAAAATTTGTTTTTTAATTTTTGTATTTTTCTTAAATATTACATTAATAGTTGCCATAATCAAATTATGAATCTCAATATTCGATTTTATTTAATTTGGACCTTTGGGTTATTGATATTCGCGGTCATTTTCTTTGTAATGACAAATTATGGCTTAAAAAAATACACACTCCATAACAATAATATCAATGTTCCAAATTTAAAAGGTCTAACTTTAAAGCAAGTAGATGACACCCTGAAGTCAATTAATTTAAATTACGTAATTATTGATTCTGCAGCATTTGATCCAAACTTCTCCAGAGGTTCTATTTTGTCTCACAATCCAATAAGTGACTCAAAGGTCAAGCCTGGTAGGAAGATTTATTTGACAATCAATCCAGTATCAGTTAGCTATGTTATTTTTCCAAATTTAATCAACAAGTCACTCAGACAATCAATTAACTTATTAAATAATAGTGCATTACGAGTTGGAAATCTTTATTATCAAGAATATTTTGCTAGAGATGTTTTAATAAATTCAAAATACGATGGGAAGATAATTGAGCAAAATGATAGTCTACCAAAGTTTTCAACGGTTGATCTTTATTTGGGTGATGGAAAAGTTGAATATATTAAAGCACCCGACTTGACTGGAATAAAAATACAGGACCTAAAGAAAAAATTAAATTCTATGTCATTAAACCTAGGTGAAGTACATTTCAATAATAATGATACAACTAGTTCAACTGTATTCAAACAGAGTCCTGAAATTGGTGATAAAATTACATTGGGTGCATTCATTTCTGTCTGGTGTTCAGACACAATAGTCAACTAGTTTATGAAAAGTGATATTTTTTATTCTAAAGAAGAGCTACATGAACATCACTCGTTTATTGTTGATAAAAACAATGAAATCATAAGAATTGATAAGTTTTTAATGTTAAGAGTTCCAAACTCTACGAGGTCAAAGATTCAAAAGTGTATTAACTCAGGTAATGTTTTTTGTAATGATAAAATTATTAAGTCAAATTACAAGGTTAAGCCAGGAGATATTATAAAGTTAAAATTTGAATTTGAACCTATAAATAAAGAAATAATACCTGAAGATATTCCTTTAAATGTTGTATTTGAAGACGATAATATTGTTGTTATTAACAAAAAAAGTAACATGGTTGTTCACCCTAGTTACGGACACTACTCAGGTACGTTAGTACATGCAATACTTCATAGATTCAAGGATATAAAAGGCGACTTTAACAACGAAAGACCAGGTCTTGTACACAGATTAGATAAGAATACTACGGGTCTTATTGTGATTGCAAGGAACGAAGTTGCACTAACAAATCTGTCATCACAGTTTTCCGATAGATCTATTAAAAGAACATATTTTGCCTTGGTTTGGGGAGATTTTGATAAAGACAAAGGAACAATTACAGGCTTCATTGGAAGAGATAAAAAAAATAGAAAAAAAATGACTGTATATGATAGTTCTGACCACGGAAAACAAGCAATTACTCATTTCGAGGTAATTGAAAGGTTTAGATATGTTACTTTAATAAAATGTAACCTTGAAACAGGAAGGACTCACCAAATTAGAGTACATATGAGTCACATTGGACATCCCATATTTAATGATGATGAGTACGGTGGTGATAAGATCTTGAGAGGAACAACATTTTCAAAATACCGACAATTTGTAAATAATTGTTTCAAGATTTTACCTAGACAAGCTCTTCACGCTAAATTATTAAGTTTTGTACACCCAATTACAAATAAGAAAGTTTCCTTTGAATGCGAATTACCTGAAGATTTTTCTAATATACTTCAAAAATGGAGAAATTATATAAAAAATCATTCTAACTAAATTTGCTTTATTTTAAGTTTTATTTTAAGTTTCGAGATAAATTAATTTATCGATTATGTTTATGAAAAAAACAATACTCTTCATTATCTCATCATTTTTAATCCTAGGCTGCGAAGATAATAATATAAATATTGATCAACGATATATTGAATTATGTGGTGACGTGCAATTACAAAAGTCTGACTTTTCAGTTCTATCTTTTAACAGATTAAACAATACTTCTTTGAATAGTGTCAGTGCCGTTATCGACCAGGTTAATCCAGATATAATAGGTCTTCAAGAGTCATATGAAATCGGTAAACAAATCGCTGACAGATATAATTATTGTTTTTTTGGAAGTGATGGAATGAGTACGGCTTATCTGTCTAGATTTCCAATTGAGGTTATTAACGACATACATATAAAAATAGAATTATCTCCTGATAAAGCTATTAACTTTATGAATGTTCACTTGAAAGCATTTCCGTATCAACCTTATGACATTCGTGATACGCTAATAACCACTGATTCACAAGCTATTCATCAGGCTGAACAAACTCGTGGGGCAAATGTTGATGTTTTAGTCGATAATATCAACCTTGTGATTAAAAATGAACCATTAATAATATGTGGAGACTTTAACGAACCATCTCATCTCGACTGGGTTGAAAATGCAGAAAATCCCGTTAGATTTTTAATCAACAACAATCAATTTACAGTCGACTGGCCAACATCTAATAAAATATCTAATGTTGGAATGAAAGACTCATATAGAGAATTATTCAGCAGTCCAGTTCAATTTCCTGGCTATACTTGGACTCCACAAATAAGTAATGATGAAGTTTATGACAGGATTGATATGATTTACCATAATTCCTTATTAAATGTAAACGATTTTAAAATTATAGGTCCTGACGATCAATCCGATATAAAATTGATTGATTTCGAGTCTGATCATCGTGCAGTTTATGCTGTTTTTAGTTTTGACTAATTATTTTTTTTAAAAAAACCAAAACCGAAAGGAAATAGTAATAATAAGAAGAAAAACTTTCCTGTAAGAAATCCGATGATTGTTAGAATTAAGCCTAAAATTGCAATAAACTTGAATTTTTTATCATACATTAAAATAGTTTTGTAATTTATAATTGTTATATATTTGAACAATATAGTGAAGTCTAATGGCAAAAAAAACCCCCCTTAAAGGAAAAATTCATAATATTATTTTCACCACAAATGGAAGGTATGCTTATTTATTTGATGTTTGGCTGTTAATTTTTATTGTCCTTTCATGTATTGGCGTAATTTTAGAGAGCGTTCCATCGATTGAAAAAGATTGGGGTAGGTTATTACTTTTTACAGAGTGGTTTTTTACAATTTTATTTACAATAGAGTATGCTTTAAGAATATATTCCTCAAAAAAACGCTTCAAGTATATAGTGTCATGGTGGGGAATTATAGATTTTTTAGCAATTATACCAACATATTTAAGAACACTATATCCGCCAATTGGAGTTTTATTAGACATAAGAATATTGAGACTCATAAGAGTTTTCCGGGTGTTTAAATTAAAAAAATATATGACCGGTGGTAATATAATGATGATTGCACTAGATAAATCTAGACCAAAAATACTTGCTTTTGTACTATTTGTTTTATTGTTAGCTGTTGTTCTAGGCTCTATAATGTATATTGTTGAAGGTCAACAAAATGGTTTCAATACCCTCCCTGAACGTATTTATTGGTCAATAGTAACATTAACAACAGTGGGATATGGAGACGTAGTGCCAGTAACCATATTGGGTAAAATTATTGCAACTTTTATAATGATTCTCGGTTATGGAATTATTGCTGTTCCAACTGGAATAGTATCCGCAGAGATTGTTGAAGAAAAATACAAAAAGTAATTAGAAATTACATCCAACCGATATAAAAAAGTTTCTAGGTGGTTGAACCCAATAGCTTCTTTGACCTTCTGAGTTTACTTCTCCATTGTTAAAGTAATGTATGTCCGTGACGTTATTTAAATATAATGAAGTAAAATAATTACCATATTTATAGTCGATTCTTGCATTTAACAAAAAATAGTCAGCTAGACTTTCTGAGTTTTCAAAATTCATGTACGAATCACTTTGATATCTAGCTGAAAGATTTAAAGTTGCATTTTTAATTGAATAGCTTATCTCTTGATTGATTATTATCTCAGGCGTAAGAATGGGTGTAAATTCTGTATCATTTTGTATTACAGAACTATAATTGTATGATGAATTATTTGTTAGTTTAAGATTCTTTAAAATTGATAATTCTCCAAAAAATTCTAATCCAGTTCGAAGGCTGTTATCAACTCTAGATCTAAGAGCTAGGCCACTTGGACCAGTTTGACCATTAAGTATCCTTTCGTTTTTAAAATCCATGTAAAAGAAATTTAAATTCATATTGAAATTTTTGAATTCCTTTCTAACTCCAAATTCAAAATCATTTACAAATTCAGGATTCTTGGAAATAAGTTGATTTCCATATTCAGGGCCGATGTACTCATAGGTGTCCCAGTCTAAAGCGCCAGGAACATATGATAATATGTCATTTCCTTGGAACATGTCATATTTGGCTGGCTCTCTTCCTGTTGACGCAAAACTGACATAAATAACATCATTGTTTTGACTTATATAACTAAGGCCAATTTTTGGATTTATAAAACTCCACGAAATTTCTCTAAATTTCATTACGTCTCCCTCGTAATCGAAACTAGTTTTTCTAAACTGAATGTCGGAGGAAAATAAAAAATTTTCGCCCAAGTTGAATTCAACTTTTGTGTAAGTGCTTAGTTCTTCTTTAAACCTGTCAACATCATAAAAAATAGAATTTAAATTTGCGTCGCTTTCAATGTAATTATTTTTATAAGTATTACCATGAATACCAAAGTTGAATTTTAAGCTTTTAGCTAAGTATTCGTAATTACTAAAAAAACCCAACATTCCAGACTTGATTTCATTTTTTGTTAGATTAGTGCCGTCAGAATCAACACCATAATAGTTATCCAAATCAAAGTTCCACCAGCCGTCAGCAAAAGTATAGTAAAAAGTTGACTTTACCGAGCTGTTTTTATTTATTAAAAAAGTGTTGTTGATTTTGGTTTGAACTTGAGTAAAATCATCTTCTTCAAATTCACTATTTGCATTCGTAGTTTTACAACAGTTAATGTCATTTTCTGGAACAGACATCCATGCAAGCCCATTTTTTTGTTTTCCCGCCAACACACTTAGTTTCCATATTGATTTATCACGAAAAATACCTCCAGAAAAGTTTAATGAATGAGAATTGTTAAAAGAATGATTTTTGTATCCGTCAGAGTAAATTTTTGAAACTCTTAAATTTAGTGCCTTTCCGTTTTTAATTCCAGAATTAAAAAAGGCAGAAGTTTTAAAAGAGTTGTATGATCCGTAACCAATATCAAAAGTAAAACTCTGAGGATCACTTAGTTTTTTTGAAAATAGTTCAATACTACCAGCATAACTAGCATTTCCGTTTTTAGAAATTCCTGCTCCTCGTTGAATTTGAATCATCTCAATAGAACCAAGTAAGTTGGCAAAATTTGAGAAATAAAATGCTTGATTCATTGGGTCATTTAGAGGAACTCCATCAATTGTAATATTTATTCTTGTTTGATCTAAGCCTCTCATTCTAAAGTACGAATATCCTTGACTATGACCTCCATCAACGCTATAT
The DNA here is from genome assembly GCA_002863085.1 of Flavobacteriales bacterium. Lineage (GTDB taxonomy): Bacteria > Bacteroidota > Bacteroidia > Flavobacteriales > TMED113. Next base: position 38,027 of record PKDT01000001.1, on the reverse strand, counting down.
GTAATTGAGGGAGTATTGCTAAGTAAAATAGAAGGTTCTTGGCCCACTGATTTATTTTTGATGTAATCAATGTGAATATTTTGGTGGTTGATAGGACTTTTTTTTGTTGCCAAAAAAGTTGCGTTAACTTCACTCAATTGGATTATTGAGTCAGATGAATTTTGTGCAAATACTAAGTTGATTGTAAATAATAGGAAAATTGGAATATTTTTCATTGTATTAAGTTTTAAATTAATAATTCTTTCGATGAATTACCACCGCAAGTTCTGTGGGTATAATCTCAGCCGTAAGGGCACCCCCAATGTCAAATCAAAATTAATATTTTTTTTACTTTCCTATACAAAAATCTCTAAAAATTGAGTCAAGTAAATCTTCATTTGAAATCTCCCCTGAGATTTCGCCGAGATATTCCAATGATTTTTTTATATCAATAGACAAAAATTCTCCGGAAACTTTAGACTCCAGACCTTTTTCAATTTCATTAATCGTACTTATAGTGTTTGTAAGTGAACTGTAGTGTCTTTGATTTGTAATAACAATATCTGAGTTGATGTCATTCCAATTTATAACATTTTGTTCGATGTTTTTCAAAATTTTTTCTACTCCAATATTTTTTTTAGCTGAAATGTCAAAACAATCAAAATTTTCTAAAAAATTATCTTTAAAATCAGATTTGTTAAGGTCAAATTTGTTTAAAAGTACAATGATTTTCACTTCGTCAGAGATTTTACTTTTTATGGATTGAATTTCTTTTTTTGTCAGTGACGAATTGTAATTACTTCTATCAATTAAATACAAAATAAATAAAGATGAACTTATTTTTTCATAAGTTCTTGATATTCCAATTTTTTCAATTTTGTCATCCGTATTTCTTATACCGGCAGTGTCAATGAATCTCATTTCAATTCCATTATAGTTAATCATTTCTTCAATTGTGTCTCTTGTCGTTCCTTCAATGTCAGAGACTATTGATCTCTCCTCATTGAGAATCTTATTGAGTAAAGTAGATTTTCCTGAGTTTGGTTGTCCAACAATTGAAATCGGCACCCCGTTTTTTATTGCATTTCCATATTTGAAAGATTTAATAATTGCGAGAATTTTAAACTTTATGGAATCCAGTAATGTCATTAGCTCTTTTCTATCAGCAAATTCAACATCTTCTTGGCTAAAATCAAGCTCAAGTTCAATTAGTGAAGCAAATTTTATGAGTTTATCTCTAAGTATTTTAATCTCACTTGAGATACCTCCGCGCATTTGTTTTAATGCTAACTCATGGGATTTGCTGGTTTTGGAAGAAATTAGCTCAGAAACTGCTTCAGCTTGAGATAGGTCTAGTTTTTTGTTCATAAATGCTCTGTAGGTAAATTCTCCTTTGTTTGCAATTCTACATTCATTTTTTATCAATAGTTCAATTAAATAATTTTGAATATATGTTGAACCGTGACAAGAAATCTCAACAACATTTTCACCTGTGTACGAATGAGGCTCATAGAATTCATTAACTACGACTTCGTCAATAAATTTTGTTCCATCAGTTATTTGGCCGACCGAGACACGTCTTCTTAATTTTTTTGATGTTTCTTTCTTGCCATAGGGTGAGTAAATTTTGTTTAATACGTCAATTGAGTTATGTCCTGAGATTCTTATTACAGCAATTGCCCCTTTTCCGTGGGCTGAAGAAATTGCACAAATTGTATCAGACTGCATAATATTAATTTTTTACAAATTTAATTTATTATTATTAGCTTATATTTTAATATTAGTTGAATTATTTTCTAAGTTTGTTGTACAATTTTTTTTTTATGAGCATTTTAATTAATAAAAATTCAAAAGTTATTGTCCAGGGCTTTACTGGTTCTGAGGGGACTTTCCACTCTGAACAAATGATTAAATACGGAACAAAAATTGTAGCTGGCGTAACTCCCGGTAAAGGAGGCACTGTGCATCTTGAAAAGCCTGTTTTTAATACAGTTAAAGAAGCAGTCGAAACCACAGGAGCAAACGTCTCTATTATTTTCGTCCCACCAAAATTTGCAAAGTCAGCAATTGTTGAGTCAATTCAAGCCGGTATTGAGGTTATTGTTTGTATTACCGAGGGGGTCCCAGTCAGGGACATGGTTGAAGTAAAGAACATTGTTGACAAAACTGAAACTGTACTTGTAGGCCCAAATTGCCCTGGGATTATTACTCCTGATGAGATTAAATTAGGTATCATGCCTGGTTTTATTCATAAAAAAGGTAATATTGGGGTTGTATCCCGATCAGGAACATTGACATACGAAGCAGTTGATCAACTAACAAAAGTTGGACTGGGACAGTCAACTTGTATTGGAATCGGAGGAGATCCAGTTATAGGTACTACAACACTCGATGCTGTTAAAATGTTTATGAAAGATAAAGACACCAAAGGTATTGTGATGATTGGTGAAATTGGTGGTCAGATGGAAAATGATGCTGCCAAATGGATCAAAAAAAATGGAAATAAACCAGTCGTTGGTTTCATTGCAGGTCAAACAGCTCCTCCAGGTAGAAAAATGGGACATGCTGGGGCAATTGTTGGAGGAAAAGACGACACAGCTGATGCAAAAATGAAAATTATGAAAAGCTGTGGAATTCATGTAGTTGATTCACCAGCAAAAATTGGTGAAACTATGCTCAAAATAATTTAATTATGAATTTACTAAAAGACAAAAATATTATTGTAACAGGGGGTTCTAGAGGAATCGGTAAGTCCATCGTAAAAAAATTCTTAAATAATGGTGCCAACGTTGTATTTTCTCATTATTCTTCACAAGAAGAATCAGACAGAACATTAAACGAGCTTAAAAAAATTAGTAGTAATGTTGCGTGTTACAAGTCCGACGCATCAAACTATGAGTCTTCACAAGACTTAGTTGACTGTGTTATTAAGGATTTAGGTTCGGTAGATGTTTTGGTTAACAATGCAGGCATAACAAAAGACAACTTACTTTTGAGAATGTCTGAAAACGACTTTCAATCTGTCATGGAGATAAATATGAATTCAGTTTTTAATTTGACAAAATGTGTACAAAGAAGTATGTTAAAGAATAGGAAAGGTTCAATTATTAATATGAGCTCTGTTGTTGGGGTAAAAGGCAATGCTGGTCAGTCTAATTATTCCGCATCAAAATCTGCGATTATTGGTTTTTCCAAGTCAATTGCTCTTGAACTTGGTTCAAGAAATATAAGGTGCAATGTTATTGCTCCTGGTTTCATAGAAACTGAAATGACTGAGAAGTTACCTGACGAAGTTTTGAACTCATGGAAACAAAAAATACCATTAAACAGAACTGGGTCTACCGAAAATATTTCTGATGTTGCATTATTTTTAGCCTCGGATATGTCATCGTATGTCACCGGTCAAGTAATTAATGTTTGTGGTGGAATGGTAACATAATATCATCAAATGTTATATTCAAATTTTTATTTAGCTAATTTAAGTCCAGCTAAATTTCTATTGTGTGTGGTTTTTTCCTTTTTTGCCACCTATTTGATGTATAGAAAACACTATACATTAAATGATTTACCTAAAACAGTTCATTTATCTTTATTTTCCATCAGATTTTTGATTTTTTTTATTCTTTGTTTGATTTTGCTAAATATTCAAATAATGACACAACAAAGAATTTCTAAATCACCTAAAATTGTTTTTTTACAAGATAACAGTAGATCTGTTTTATCTACTAGTGACTCTATATTTTTTAAAAAAAAATATACTGATCTAATTGATTCACTTTTTAAATCAAAAAAAATTGATTTTGATGTCATTTCTTTTGATAAAACAATCAAGCCAGGTTTTTCAAACTTTGATGGCAATTTAACTGACTTTTCAAATGTAATCAACAGGGCAAAAGATTTATATTCTAATGAAAATATTGTTGCTTATGTCCTTTCTTCGGACGGAATCTACAACAGTGGCATCAATCCCATTTATGAAGATATAAATCTCAACGCCCCTTTACATTGCATTTTTATAGGTGATTCTGTTACCAAAAATGATATCTATATTGATAAAGTTTCAAATAATAATTTTGCCTATTTAGGAAATTCATTCAAAGTCAATGTGTTGTTGAAGGCAAAAAAAATGAAAGGATCTGAGATTTATGTTAAGTTATATGATTTAAATGAAGATGATTCATTTAAAAATTTAATTAAGTCAAAGACAATTAAGGTTAATAATTCAAATTTTTCAACGGACTTGATTTTTGACATTACTTCACAAGAAGTTGGACTAAATAAATATAAAATTATTTTAGATAGCAACTCGAATGAACAAAATAAAAATAATAATGAAGAATCTTTCTTTATTGACGTAATAGATAACAGAAAAAAAATTCTAATTCTTTTTTCTGATTTTCATCCTGATATTGCCGCATTGAAAAATACACTAGAGAGTTTTGATCAATATGTTGTGGAATCAGTCTGGGAAAAAGATTTACAACAAACACAAGATATCAAAAAATATGATTTAGTTATATTTCATCAACTTTCTAAGCTTGACGAAGAAATTGATTTAATTCTTCAATCTATCCCAAAGTGGTATATTTTAGGTAAAAATTCTCAGTTAGATGACTTTTCTTTAAAAACACACAACATATCCTTTCAAGAAAAAAGTAATTTTTTTGAAAATGTTGAATTTTCAAAAAATTTGTATTTCAATTCATTTGAAATTGATGATAGTTTAAATTTTCTTTTATCAATTTCGAATAACTTATTAGTTCCGTTCAACACCCCGACAATAAACAATCTTTCAGATGTATTGTTATATAAAAAAGTAGGTGGACTAATAACAAAACAACCAATTTTCTTTTTTACAACAAACAACATTAATAGCGCATATCTGATTGGTGAGGGACTCTGGAGATTAAAATTAAACAGTTTTGAAATTTATGATAATAATTCAGTTTTTGACAGATTTATTTCTAACATTATTCAATCGATATTGGTCGATGAAAACAAAAAACGATTTGATGTAAAATACAAACCGATTTACTCTTTTGAAAATGGAATAGATTTTTCTGCACATCTATATGATAAAAATTACGACCTAACTAACAAGCATGATGTAGAGTTGTCTGTAAAAGATGAAAATGGAAACAATTACGTTAATGAATTTTTAAAAAATGAAAATAGATTTTTTTTAAAAATTAATTTGCCAGTTGGTAACTATTCCTTCATTGCTAAAACTAACTTAAATGATCAAACCTTGATTGATAGTGGTAAATTTACTGTTGTCAGTCCCGATATTGAATCCCGAATCACAAAAGGAAATATTAATTTTCTAAATAATCTTGCGTCTAAACATGATGGTCTTTTTTTTGAACTTAAAAATCTTGACAAACTGACTGACACTATTATTGAATCAGAATCATATAAAAGTAAAATAGACACAATGGATAGCCTCAGCACACTTTTAGACAAAGTATTTATACTAATTGCATTACTGTTTCTTATGATTTCTGAATGGATAGTGAGAAGAAGGTATATAAATTTTTGATAAAATTTTAGAATTAAAATATAGTTCTATATTTTAAAAAAATAATAAATTTGTAATAATAATTTAATCGAGCTAATATTAGCTTTAACTTAAGATGTAACATCATGAATCAAAAATTAAATCCCATCGCTATTGTAGGTCTATTTGCTGCAATTTTCATACTTCTCTTTGGAACAAGAGTAACCTACACCGTAGGTCCTGGACAAAAAGCCGTAGTATTTTACAGATTTGGCAAAGGACTAGATAAAGAAAATGTAAAAAACCAAGGATTTCATTTTATCGCTCCTTGGAATGAAAAGTACATTTACAATGTCAGAATTCAGGAAGATTTATCAATTATGGAAGTACTTTCAAAAAATGGACTAACCATTAAAACTGAACTGTCTTACAGATACAAACCTGTTGATAACAAAGTGGGTTATGTTCATGATGATTTAGGTATTAATTACCATGACAATATAATAATTCCTGAAATCAGATCTGTAACTAGGGAAGTTATTGGCGAGTATCTACCCGAGGAATTATACTCAACAAAGCGTGAAGTAATTGAAGATGAAATTTTTGAAAGAACAAAAGTCACTTTATTAGATAAAAACCTGTTACTTGACGCTGTCTTAATTCGAGATGTTACTCTTCCGAAAACATTACAAGATGCAATTGAAAACAAATTAAAACAAGAACAAATATCCCTGGAGTATGATTTCAAATTAGTTCAGGCTGAAAAAGAGGCTCAAAAACAAATTATTGAAGCTGAGGGTAAAGCAAAAGCTAACAGAATTCTTAGTGCCAGCTTAACTGACAATATACTAAGAGATAAAGGAATTGAGGCAACTTTACAGCTTTCTGAATCACCAAACTCAAAAGTTGTAGTTGTAGGTTCTGCTGAAGATGGCTTGCCAATAATTCTTGGCAAATAGTTTTACAGTTTAGACAATTTTGCTTCCATAACTTTAAGCATATCCCTATATTTTGCCGCTTCTATGAACTCCATAGATATTGCTGCTTCATTCATTTTATTTTTTGTCTTTACAATGACTTTTTTTAATTCGTCTACAGACAATTCATCTATGTCATGTTTAACTTTATCTAATTCCTTGACTTTATTTTTATTGTTAAAATTACCTTCTGTCTTTATATTTTTAACTAATGATTTAGGTTTCAAGTTATGTTTTTTGTTGTATTTAATTTGAATTGTACGTTTTCTTTTGTTGTCATCTATAGTTGATTTCATTGAATCAGTTATGTTATCAGCATATAGTATACTTTTCCCCTCAATGTGTCTTGCAGCTCTTCCAATTGTTTGTATGAGTGATTTTTTGGATCTCAAGAAACCTTCTTTATCTGCATCAAGAATTGCTACCAATGAAACCTCAGGTAGATCTAATCCCTCTCTGAGTAAGTTAACACCAATTAAAACATCAATATTTCCGAGTCTTAAATTTTTCATTATTTCAATTCTTTCTATAGTGTCAACATCTGAATGAATGTAAGTTGTTCTAATACCAGCTTCAATAAGGAATTCGCTTAATTTCTCTGCCATTTTTTTTGTCAATGTTGTTACCAAAACTCTTTGTTGTTTCTTTAGTCTGTTATGAATTTGATCTATCAGGTGATCAATCTGGTTTTTTGTCTCAACTATTTCAATAATTGGTTCTAGTAATCCTGTTGGCCTAATGAGTTGTTCAACAATTACTCCATCAGATTTTTCTATTTCATAATCACCTGGTGTTGCACTAAGGTAAATTGTTTTATTATTTATTTCTTCGAATTCATTGAAGCTCAAGGGTCTGTTATCTAATGCAGAGGGTAATCGGAATCCATATTCAACCAGTGTTCTTTTTCTTGATTGATCTCCTCCATACATAGCTCTAACTTGTGGCAGAGTAACATGGCTCTCGTCTACCACAAGCAGAAAGTCTTCTGGAAAATAGTCCATTAAGCAAAATGGTCTTTCATTTTCTTTTCTTCCATCCAGATATCTTGAGTAATTTTCAATCCCGCTACAATATCCAAGTTCCTTTATCATTTCCATGTCATAGTGAACCCTATCCCTAAGCCTTTCAGCTTCTTCATTTTGATTATTGTTAATGAGAAAATTTACTTGAGATTCTAATTCTTTGAGGATTTTTGGTATTGCTTCATTTATGTAGTTTTTTGATGTTACAAATATGTTTGCAGGGCTCAAAGTCAATTCATTAATTTTTTGATTTGATTTATTGACATAGTCGATAATTTCAATATTATCTATTTGGTCTCCCCAAAATTCAATTTTATAATAAATATCCTTGTTACTAGGATGGATTATTATTCCATCCCCTACAACTTTAAATTCGCCACGTTCTAGATGACTTTTTTCTGTTCTTGTATAAAGTGAATCAATAAGCTTTTTACACAAATTTTTAGGTTCGATTAAAATATCTTCAGAAATGTGAATAGATTTTTCTTTAAAAAAAGTTGGATTTCCCAGGCCGTAAATACATGAAACAGAACATACTACAATTACGTCCTTTCTTCCTGATAATAACGCACTTGTTGCACTGATTCTGAACTTTTCTATTTCTTCATTAATTGATAAATCCTTTTCAATATAAGTATTGGTTGCCGGTATATAGGCTTCCGGCTGATAATAGTCATAGTATGAAACAAAATATTCGACAGAGTTATTTGGAAAGAACTCTTTGAACTCTTCGTAAAGTTGAGCAGCCAGAGTTTTATTATGACAAATTACAAGAGTCGGTGTATTATATTTTTTAATCACATTTGCTACAGTGAACGTCTTTCCTGATCCCGTGACTCCTAAAAGACATTGATATTTACTTCCTTGTTTTAGTCCGTTTGATAGCTCTTTAATTGCATTTGGCTGATCTCCTGTGGGTTTAAAAGACGATTCTAACTCAAACATATTCTTTATTTATTAAATTAACCCATATTTTCCATGCCTCATCTGCTTGTCTTTTAAGCATTTCTAAACCATTAATTATAGTTGCATTTTTTTTTCCACATTTCTTTAAAAAAAGAGTTTTAGTTGGATTATAAACTAAATCAATACAAATGTGATCTTTTGTAATGGATTCAAAATTAATTTTTGGACACTCATTTAATTTTGGAAATTGACCGAGTGGGGTAGTATTAATTATCAATTCTCTTTGACCAATAACTTTGTTTGCTTCAAAATATGAAATGTTTTTATTTTGGGTGGGTGTTCTAGAGACAATATTATATTTAATTTGTTTTTTATCAAAAACAGCCGAAATTGTTTTTGATACACCTCCGGATCCTAAAATCAACGAAGATTTGATGTTTTTATTGATTTTCTTTATTAATGTTTCAAATCCAACGTAGTCTGTGTTAAAGCCTATTTTTTGTTTTTTTGGACTTATAAAAACAGTGTTTACAGTCTTTGTTTTGTTTGCAATTTCTCCAAGAGAATCTAAATGATTTAATATGTTTGATTTATGGGGGCTCGTGACATTAAATCCAATTAGATTTTTTTTATTTATTAGCTTTTCTAATAATGAAATATCATTGAGAGGGAAAAGGTTATAAGTGAAATTATCAATCTTATTTTGTAAGAATTTTTGTTCAAAATAATCTTTTGAAAATGAATGGTCTAGTGGATATCCAATTAGGCCTAAATTATATTTTCTTAAATTTTTTGCCAAAAGATTCAATCATTAAAATAGTTATTACTCCTGCAATTATCAAAAGAATTGAATAAATATCACTGATATCGTTTAGACCTGGTAATGAAATTTTATTAGATAACTGTGATTTCCAAGGCCAAATCCAAAGCAAAGATCCTAAAATAAAACCCGTCAAACATGCAAATGTAATGTTTTTATGTTTTAAAAGTAGCCATTTAACAAATCTACTCAGAATCAATATGCCAAAAATATGACCAATCATGAACACAACGAAAATAATAAAATAGTTTTCAAATTGATTTTTTTCTATTCCAAGAAAATAGTCTCTGATTACAACTGGATTTAGAATTAATAAAATTTTTGACATTAATAATTCATAATTTCCCATTAGATATAATAAGTATGAACCAGATAGACCAGGAATTAACATTCCTAGTACTCCAATTACCCCGCATATAAAGACATAAAGAAGGTTTTGATTCTCTTCTATGTTTGGATTTATTAGAAAAATTAACAGAGAAAATATAAGTCCAATTTTCAAAAAAACAATTTCTTTAATGCTCCATTTTTTAACGTATTTGGAAACAATCCAAGAAGATATCAGAATTATCCCAAAAAAATATGACCATGTTAATTTTTCAAAATTTGCAAAGAGGTACTGAATTAAATTAGCCATGAAAATATAGCTAATAATAATTCCTGTGCTAATTGAAATTAAAAATTTCAGAGAAATGTGTTTTCCTATAGATTTGAATTCAAATTTTTTAAATAGGAGTAGAAGTTTGAAGTCAAACTTTGTAATTATATTAATGATTTTTTCATAAATCCCTAATATAACAGCGAGGGTTGACCCAGAAATACCAGGAATTATATTGGCGATTCCAATTATAATTCCTTGTAGAATACCTAAAAAAAAATTATTCATTTTTTTTATTATTTATAAATTCATTGTAACCTCCAGATAGGTTGTAAATATTCTGAATATTATGATGTTTCATCAACATATAGGCAACAGCCGCTCCTCTTCTGCCAGTTTGACAATAAATTATTATTTTTTTTTTGGTGTCAAGAAGATTTTTAGAGTTTAAAATTTCTCCCATTGGTATGTTTGTATCACACAAATTACCTCCCTCATACTCATATTCTTCTCTAATGTCAATTATTTGTACATCATTTTCATTGAGGTTTTGTATTTCTTGTAGTGTTATTTCTTTAATCATTTTTTATAAAATTAAAAAATGTATCGCCTCTTAATCCAAGTCTCAAACACTCGAGAGGAATTACGTCACTGGTGTTTATGTTTCCGAGATTCACGTTATGTCCAAGTAAATTTATAAAGTAGAGTTGTTGTTGTTTTTTTGGCGCCTCCCATAAGATTTTTTCTTTAGGAATTTCGGTAAGGATTTCTTCTATTAAGTCAGATCTGACTTCTCCACTGCTACTGTAGAGCCCAACATTGCCACTTTCTCTTGCTTCTGCAATAACCTTCCATGACCCAGCGTCAAGTTCTTTAGCCATTAGTTCAATCCATTTTGATGGGGGAATTATTTTGTTTGAGCTTTTATATCCAACCTCAGAAAAAATATTTAATTTTTTTTTAGAAAGTCTGTAAATGTAATCACATTTTAGATTATGTTCTAAGTTGATACTACCGTCTGAAATTTCAACTGTATCAAGTTCAAGCTTATCAATTAGGTCGCAATATTCATGAAACATTCCTCTAATAATATATGCTTCAAATAAAGTTCCACCTAGATAAACTTTTATGTTGTTTTTTTTATATAATTTAATTTTTTTGGAAATATTTTGGGTTAGTAATGATGTTCCAAATCCAAATTTTATTATATCAATATACTCAGATGAAGTTTCCATTAAGCCCTCAGCATCGATAGTTGAAAGTCCTTTATCCATGACCATTGTAAGTCCCATTTCTCTGGATTTTTTGGGTCTTTCGGGGGTATTTGGTAAATGAATCATAATATGATATATTAGATAATATTTGCAAAAATATTAAATTGATAAAATTTCAAGAAAATTTATCGAAATATTTTATAGTTAATGCCCTTAATAAAGTCAATTTCAGGAATAAGAGGAACTATACACCCAGAAGATAATGAGGGTTTATCAACTCAAGAGATTATTCAATCTGTCAATCAGTTAACAAATTGGTTAATCGAAAATTCACCCAATAAAATATATAAAATTGCAGTTGGTAGAGATGCAAGAATTTCAGGAGAATCAATTTCAATAAAAATTATAAATCATTTAATCCGCCTTGGAATTAATATAATAGATCTTGGGTTAACCACCACACCCACCTTACAAATAGCTGTTTCAGAAATCAAATGCGATGCTGGTATAATGATTACTGCGAGTCATAATCCAATTGATTGGAATGGCCTTAAGTTTTTGAATAATTTAGGAGAGTTTCTCACATATAATCAAAGTATGAAAGTTTATGTTTCTAGTACCAAATCAAGAGAACAAGCACACAAGAAAGGTTCAATAGAAAAATTAGACTTTATGCAAAATCATATTGAAAACGTAATTAATTTGTCAGATGTAGATTTAGATAAAATAAGAACAAGAAAATTTAAAGTAGTTGTTGATGGTATAAATTCCTCGGGGGGAATTTATGTTCCCTTTTTGCTAGAAAAACTTTTTTGTAATGTAATAGAATTAAATTGCAACCCGGATGGCAGGTTTGAACACAACCCTGAACCTGTTCCTCGAAATTTAAAAAAACTTTCTAAAATGGTTAAAGAAACTGGCTCTGATCTTGGAATTGCAGTTGATCCAGATGTTGACAGACTGGTTTTGATATGTGAAGATGGTTCATTTTTTAATGAAGAAAATACAATTGTTGCGGTAACCAAACATATTCTTGAAAATCACAAAAATTTAAATGTAGTAACTAATTTATCAACAACAACCGCTGTTAAAGAGCTTGTAAACAAGAATAATGGAAATCACTTTGAGTCTGCAGTTGGAGAAACGAATGTTGTTGAAATGATGAAACTTAAAAAATCAATTCTTGGTGGGGAAGGAAGCGGTGGAGTAATTTTTAAGCCCTCCCACTATGGTAGAGATGCTTTGGTAGCTATATGTTTAATTTTATCTCACCTCGCCATAAAAAAAATATCATTGAAAGAGTTATTAGGAACATTACCAAAATATTTTATGATGAAGGATAAAATTATTTTTGATGAAAAAAATAATAATAAGATTCAAAAATATATTGATAAAAAAGTCGAATTTTGTAAGCAAAACAAAATAAAATTTTCTAAAATTGATGGTTTAAAAATGTGGTTTGATGATAAAACCTGGGTTCACATTCGAAAATCAAATACAGAACCACTTTTGAGACTAATTGTTGAATCATTCAGCTCAGAAAATGCAAAAAAAATAAAACAATTGATTATAAAAGAAATTACATTTTTTTGATATGAAGAATATTTATTTAGATAATGCAGCTACAACAGAAATAGATATTGAGGTTATTGATGTCATGGTAAAAACCATGAGAAATAATTTTGGTAATCCATCATCAATTCATTCTGAAGGAAGAAAGACAAGGAGTTTAATTGAAAAATCAAGAAAAAAAATCGCAGATTTATTAAATTCTAGTCCATCAGAAATATTTTTCACTTCAGGGGGAACTGAGGCTGATAATATGGCTATCAGGGGTGCTGTAAGAGATGCGGGTGTAAGACATATCATTACATCAAAAATTGAACATGCTGCAGTTATAAATACAGTTGCAAATTTAGAAAGCAAGAAAAAAGTTACAACTAGTTTTGTTAAATTAAACGAAGACGGTGAGATTGATTTAGAAAACTTAGAGTATTTACTTTCGAATAACTCTAATGTATTAGTCAGTTTAATGCATGGAAATAATGAAATAGGTAATCTACTGGATATTGAGAAGGTTAGTTTATTATGTAAAAAATATGGAGCACTTTTTCACTCTGACACTGTTCAAACTATTGGTCACTATAATTTTGATCTTTCTAAAACAAAAATTGACTTTTTAGCATGCTCTGCGCACAAATTCCACGGTCCAAAAGGGGTGGGGTTTTTATACATAAATAAAAATGTTGATATAACTCCCCTGATTCATGGTGGGTCTCAGGAAAGAGATATGAGAGCAGGCACTGAGTGTGTATATGGAATAGTTGGTTTAGCTAAAGCAATGGAAGTTGCCTACAGGGACTTAGAAAACCATAGAAATCATATAGAGACACTAAAACGACATATGATCAATAAAATAAATAAAAATCTACCCATGATCAAATTTAACGGCAAAAGTCTATCTCTAGAAAAAAGTCTTTACACAATTCTTAGTATTCAATTACCACCAAATGAATTTGGAGATTTATTAACTTTCAACCTCGACTTAATGGGTGTTTCATGCTCTGGTGGAAGTGCATGTAGTTCCGGAAGTGTGAGCCAGTCTCACGTGATTTCAGAATTAAAAAAAATTAAAGGCCCGGTCATTCGATTTTCATTTAGCAAGAATAACTCAATAGATGAAATAGATTTGGCAATAGAAAAGCTAAATGACTTATTGTCTTAGTAGTAATGTAATCTTCTTACTTTTGAAATATACTTTGCTAATCTTATTACTTGTTTAGTGTATCCAAATTCATTATCGTACCAAACATATAGCAAGATATTATTTCCATCATTTGATGAAATTGTTGCTTGAGAGTCGAAAATAGAAGCTCTGGGACTTCCTATTATGTCACTTGAAACTAACTCTTTATCCATAGAGTACTTTATTTGATTCACAAGAGAGCCCTCAAGAGCTGCGTTTCTAATCAATTCATTTACTTCATGAACACTATATTTATTTTTTAAATCAAGATTAATTATTGCTAAAGAACCATTAGGTGTTGGAACTCTAATAGCATTTGCAGTTAGCTTATTTTTAAGAGATGGAATAACTTTTGTCACTGCCTTGCCTGCTCCAGTTGAGGTGATTACCATATTTATAGGTGCAGATCTTCCTCTTCTATTTTTTGAATGCATATTGTCTAAAAGATTTTGATCATTGGTGTATGCATGTATGGTCTCAATGTGGCCTTTGATGATGCTATTGTCTTCACTTATGACTTTAAGAATTGGAGCAATTGCATTTGTTGTACATGATGCAGCGGAAAGAATCTTATCATCGTTAATGCTGATTATATTGTGATTTACTCCATAAACAACATTTGGCATATTTTGTCCCGGGGCGGTCAATAAAACTTTACTAATTCCTTTTAACTTCAAATGTCTTTCTAAACTTTTATAGTCTTTGTATACTCCAGTATTGTCAATAAGTAATGCGTCATTAATCCCATAGTCAGATAAATTTTTCATTGAGTCAGAGTCAAAAAATTTTATTTTTTGGCCATTTATTAAAATTGATAAATCATCGTAATCTAATTCTAAGGAACTAGAAAAACTGCCATGAACTGAGTCTTGAATTAGTAGAGCACATCTTTTTTGTAATTCATCTTTGTTAATCTTTCTAAGTATAACCCCCTTTAGTCTAAGTTGCTGTCCTTTGCCAGCCTGCTTTATCAGTTCACGAGCACACAATCTACCAATTCTTCCAAAACCAAATAAAACTACGTCTTTGGAGTTTTGTTTTTTATCATCAGAGTTTTTTAGAAACCCAATTCTTTCGTTTAGAAACTCAATTTGATCATCGATTATGTTCTCTTTGTGTAAAAATTCATATGTTAGTTTCCCAATATCAATTTTGGATGGTGCTAAATCCATTTTTATTAAGTTTTTAGCAAGCTTTGATGTTTCAAACACATTGATAGGTTTCTTGACAAAATCAGTAGCGTATTGATGCAGTCTCAATATATCTGAAATATTTTTATCAATTAAATGTCTTCTAAAAAGTACAAGCTCAACCCCTTTATTATAAAGGAGGTTACTTACTGAACTAATTAGATCTGTTGCAGCTTTCTTTGCAGAAATGAATTCTTCTAGCTTTTCAGAGTAATTTTTTTTCATTTTAGTAAAAATAAATTCATTAATTGATACTTTTTAATTTTGGTAAATGTAGTTTTTTTATTTAATTATTTTTGTAGTATATAATATTTATTTAATGATTAGTTACACTAAATACAATTCATGTGGAAATGATTTCATTATCGTAGATAATAGACAAAATATTTTTGTAAAAAGTAAGCTAGTAGATTTTGTGAATGATAGTCAAAGTTATATTAAAAAAATTTGTGACAGACATCATGGTATTGGAGCTGATGGTTTTATTTTGCTTGAAAATCCAAATAACAAAAAAAACTCTTATAAGATGACATATTATAACTCCGATGGTTTAGTTTCGACTTTCTGCGGAAATGGTAGTATGTGTTGTGCAAATTTTGCTGCAAGAATATTAGGAGATGATAAAAAAGATTTTTTTTCTGGTGTCTTCGAAACTAGTCAAGGGGAGTTTTTTTTTAAAAGTAATTTTGAATCATTTGAAACTAAAATATCAATGATTGACGTGTTTGATATTCACACAAATGATATTGGTAAAGTAGTTGATACTGGATCTCCACATATTGTAATTTATAATGAAAAAATTGATTCAATTGATGTGGATTTTGAGGGACAACATATAAGAAACAGCAATATTTTTAAAAAAAATGGCATCAATGTAACCTTCACAAACATTAAAAAAAACAAAATATTTATTCGCACATACGAACGGGGGGTTGAGTCTGAGACCTTATCATGTGGAACGGGAGCAGTTGCTGCTGTATTGTGTTCTTTTGATGAAGGATTAATAAGTGAAAATAATGTTGATGTTTTTACTAGAGGTGGAGTTCTTAACGTATCATTTGAAAAAAATACCAGAAATATTTTTACAAATATTTTTTTAAAGTCAATTGTAAAAAGAGAATATGAAGCAGCATTACCAATTTTTTAATATTTTTTTTGTACTGTGTTTGTTTATATCTTGTATGAATAAAAAAGAATATTTAAACATCAACACTGACGTTAAATATGTTGGAATGTCAACCTGTATTTCGTGTCATCAAGATCAGTATCAACATTACATAAAAACTGGCATGGGACGTTCGTTCCAACATGCAATCAGGAAAAACAGTTCCATACATGGCCATTTTTTTCTTAATGATACTGCATTAGATTTGTTTTATGAGCCCAGATGGATTGATGATTCACTTTATTTAAATGAATATAGACTTTCAAAAAGTTATGACACTACATATATAAATCTTAATAAAATAGACTTTATTGTTGGATCTGGAAATCACACAAATTCTCACTTAATAAACAACAATGGCTATTTGTATCAGACACCGTTTACATATTACACCCAGGACTCAATATTAGATTTTCCTCCTGGTTTTGAAAATAATAAAAACAGCAGGTTTTCTAGAAAAATGGGACTAGAGTGTGTTGCTTGTCATAACGCATACCCCGATTTTGTATTAGGTTCGGAAAATAAATATAATTTTATCCCTACAGGAATTGACTGTGAGAGGTGTCACGGCCCTGGACAACTTCATGTTGAAAAAATTAAAAATCAAAATATTACAGATACATCAACTGTTCCGGATTATACAATAATAAATCCATCAAAGTTACCTATTGATCTACAAAATGATATTTGTTCAAGGTGCCATTTACAGGGAAACTCTGTACTTAAACCAAACAAATCTTTTTTTGACTTTTTACCCGGTATGTATTTGAAGGATATAATGGATGTATATGTTCCAAGATATACAAATTCAGAAAATGATTTCATTATGGCATCACATGTAGACAGAATGAAATTGAGTGAATGCTATATCAAATCAGATGAAAAAATGTCATGTATTAGTTGTCATAATCCACATGTTTCAGTACATAATTCACCGCCAAATTTTTTCAATAATAAGTGTTCTGAATGCCATATCGATTTTGATTGTAATTCTGAAATTCACTCTAGTATTGAAAATAAAAATGACTGCATTTCGTGTCATATGCCAAAATCCAAAACAACAGACATACCACACGTAAAAATTACTGATCATAAAATTTCTATTCCTAATAGCACATTAAGTTCTGACTTAGATTCAATTAAGGAATTTATTACTTTGCAATGTGTTAACAATAAAAACCCCTCAAAACTCAGTAAGATTCAGGCATATTTACAACAGTTTGAAAGATTTAACCCTCATGAATATTATCTCGATTCTGCCTATTCATATTTAGAATATTTTGATTTTGACTCTGACGAAGGAATTTACTTATATATTTATTATTATTATTTAAAGGAGGACTATGAAAATCTAACTAAGTATGTTAAAGTGCTTGGTGTAGATAAAATTATAAATCATTATCTAACAAAAAAAGATTATTCTAACCAAGATGCATGGACTGCATACAGGATTGGTGAATCTTTTAGCAAAATAAATGACTTAGCCTCTGCTGATATTTTTTACAATCATTCAGTAAAACTTGCACCTTACAATTTAGAATTTAGAAATAAGTATGCAACTAACTTGTTCAGTTTGGGAAGACTTCAATTTGCAGAAGATGAATATAACTTTATCATAAACGAAGACAATAATTATACCTCAGCATATGCAAATCTTGGATTTTTATACTTCACAATTGGCAGTTACTCTAAAGCCAAAAATTATTTTGACTATGCCCTTAAACTAGATCCCAATCATGAAAAAACCTTAATTAATATGTCTCAGTTGTTGATATTTGAAGAAAAAGATGATTTAGCATTGGATTATATTAATTCTCTTCTAAAATTATATCCCCAAAATAAAGATGGTTTATATTTACTAAAAAAAATTAATGAGTCTTAGAATTTACTTTATACTTTTAATATCAATTTTAGTTTACTTAGGTACACTAATCAAAAAAGATTATTTCACAAAAAATTTGATTATTCAAGACACAGAGTTTTTCATAGATAAAAACACATCATATGATTCACTCAAAAACAACTTACATAATATATCTTCTGAAATGAGTTGGTTCTCAAGTTTATTTTTTGATTCATTTTTGTCCCAAAAAAGATTAGAGTATTGGATGATGAATGGCAGATATGTTTTTAAAAAAAATTCTAGCTTAAATGATATTGTTAACAAGTTAAGATCTAGATCCCAAGACCCTGTAAAATTTACATTTAACAGCGTGGATGATATAAATTTTATTTTTGGAATTTTACAAAATAAGTTCGAGGTAGACTCAATAGATTTTGTTAATTTTTTCAGAGATCAGTCTTTTTCAATAGATAGCCTGTATTTTTTACTAATTCCCAATACCTATGAAATGTATTGGAATATTACACCTTCGGATTTTTTTCAGAGAGTTAATTTAGAATACAATAAGTTTTGGACACCTGAAAAATTAGATGCAGCGAATAAAATTAATTTATCAAAAGATGAAGTTTTTATTTTAGCGTCTATAGTTCATAAAGAGGCTAGCCATTTTGATGAAATGCCTAGGATTGCTGGACTTTATTTGAACCGTATTAAAGAAAATTGGCCGTTGGCTGCTGATCCAACAATTTCATACATTTGGAAAAAACAAAACGGAAAACAATTAAAAAGAATAAGAAATAAACACATTAAGAGAACTAAAGATTCACCGTTTAACACATATCACAACCTAGGATTACCTCCATTACCAATATGTGTTCCAAGTTTACAGTCAATAGAGTCAGTATTATTTGCCGAAGATCATGAATATTTTTTTATGTGTGCAAAACCTGACAGGTCTGAATATCATAATTTTGCAAAAACTGAAAAAGAACACCTCCTTAATGCAAGACAATTTCATAGTTGGCTAAACTCAAGAAAAATATATTAAATAATTATTTTATCTTTGTATTTGGTTCATTGAATTTTATGCAAATTGCCTTATCGCTTTTAATTTAAAAGAGGAAAGTCCGGACAATACAGAGTGCCATACTTCCTAACGGGAAGGGTTTCAAATTTTTGAAATACAGACAGTGCCACAGAAAAATACCGCCATTTTATGGTAAGGGTGAAAATGTGAGGTAAGAGCTCACAAAAAGTAATAGTGATATTACTTTTGGGTAAACCTTATGGATTGAAAGATCAAATAGACCAAGGCGTATTTTTTAATACAGAGAGTTACTCGCTCAATCTTGGAGGGTAGATCGATTGATTATATTAGTGATAGTATAACTAGATAAATGATAAGGGTCTTTTTACAAGATACAGAATCCGGCTTATAGATTTGTATATTTAAGGGTGGCTTAATTGTCACCCTTTTTAACTATTATTAGCTAAATATCTCTCTGCATCTAATGCGGCCATACATCCTGTGCCAGCTGCAGTAATAGCTTGTCTGTATACAGAGTCTTGCGCGTCTCCACTTGCAAATACACCTGGCAAATTTGTAAGTGTACTGTCAGGTTTTGTGATAAGGTATCCAGTCTCATCCATGTCAAGTTGATTTTTAAATATTTCCGTATTGGGATTATGACCTATAGCAAGAAAAAAACCAGTTGCTTCAATTATTTTTTCATCTAAACTTAGATTGTTTTTTACTTTTACACCAGATACACTGTTATCACCTAAGATTTCAACGGTTTCATGATTAAATAAAACTTCAATATTTTTTGTTTCAAAAACTCTCTTTTGCATGATTTTAGAAGCACGCATTTCTTTTTTTCTAACCAACAAATAAACCTTGTTGCACAGGTTAGATAGATATGTAGCTTCCTCAGCTGCAGAATCGCCACCACCAACAACTACTACATCTTGATTTTTAAAGAAAAAGCCATCACACACAGCGCAGGCAGAAACACCCGAACCCATAAATTTACTTTCAGATGGCAGTCCTAAATATTTAGCTGAAGCACCCGTAGATATTATTACTGTTTTCGTTATAATTTCATTTTTGTTATCCACAATAATTTTATGTGATTCGCCTTCTTTTTTTGATAGTTCAACTTTTGTTACAGTTCCAAAAATAACATTAGTACCAAATCTTTCAGCTTGTTTTAAAAAATCCTCCATCATTTTAGGTCCGGTGATTCCAGTAGGATAGCCAGGGTAGTTTTCAACATCATTAGTAGTTGTAAGTTGTCCACCAGGCTGCATACCTTGAATGAGTGTTGGTTTCATATTTGCTCTTGCAGCATAAATTGCTGCTGTGTACCCAGCAGGGCCGGATCCAATTATTGTGCATTCTATCATTTCAAAAAATATTTATGAAAAATTAGCAAAATTATTTAATATAAACTTCAAAAAACAGCATATTTATAACAATAATTTTAATTGAAAAAAATTCTTAATTATATTTGTTTTAAAATATAACTGAATTAAAGATTGTTAAAAAGAACCCCTTTTTTTGATATTCACATCGAAAATAATGCCAAAATTGTTCCTTTTGCTGGATATGAAATGCCCATCCAATATAAAGGGGTGATTTCCGAACATAATACAGTTAGAAATCAACTTGGTATTTTTGATGTTTCTCACATGACTCAAATTATAATTAAGGGTGAAAATGCTAAAAAATTAGTTCAAAAAATTACAACAAATAATGTTTTAAAACTTTCAAAGCTTGATGTTCAATATTCGTGTATGCTTAATAAAAATGCATGTATCATTGACGATTTGCTAGTTTATAAATTTGACGAAGATGAGTTTATGCTTGTTACCAATGCATCCAATTCTGAGAAGAACCTTAAATGGATAAATGAAAATAATCACGAATTTAAATGTTTGGTTGAAGACATCACCAGTCATAGAGGTTTGTTAGCAATTCAGGGACCTGAGTCATTAGATTTTTTACAGAACTTTACGGACTTTGACTTAAAAAAAATTCAATATTACAAGTTCAAAAGAGTTAAATTTATGAATTTTGATGTAATTATATCAAACACAGGATATACTGGTGCGGGAGGTTTTGAATTATATTTTGACAAAGAAGTAGCAATTGAAATTTTAAACAACTTATTAAATGATAAAACTAAGCCTGAACTTGCGGGTTTAGCAGCTAGAGATACTTTAAGACTAGAAATGGGTTATTGCTTGTATGGAAATGATATTGATGAAACAACAACACCTCTAGAAGCGAGCTTATCATGGATTGTGAAATTCGAAAACGATTTTATTGGGAGAGATAAATTAAAAAACCAAAAAATTATCGGATTAAAAAGAAAATTAGTAGGTTTCACTTTAATTGACAAAGGGATTCCAAGAAAGGGTTATGAAATCTTCGACTCAAATAATCAAAAAATTGGTATTGTTACATCTGGAACCATGTCCCCTTCACTAAATAAATCTATCGGGATGGGCTATGTTAATATAAAGGAATCGAATGTTGATAATTATATTTTTATTAAAATCAGAAATAAGTTAGTAAAAGGAATGATAGTTAAAAGACCTTTCTATGTTAAGTGAAAAAACAAGAAAAGTTGACGTTTGTCTTTCTCCCTTGATGATTGATTTGTTCGATTTAAAAGAAAAAACCGTAGTGGTAATTGATGTCTTTAGAGCTACAACAGCTATGTGTGTTTTTTTAAAACATCACGGAGATAAAGTAATTCCAGTATCTTCACTAGATCAAGCTGAATTTCTAAAAAAAAAACTAGATAACAACAAATATACTTTTGCCGCTGAAAGAAATGGTAAAATTGTAGAAAGCTTCGATTTTGGAAATTCACCTGTTTCGTACGATGGGAAAAATTTTAGAAATAAATCCTTAGTCATAACTACAACCAATGGTACTAAAGCCATTGAAAAATCAAAAAAAGCCGGACATGGTGTTTTGATTGCTTCATTTCTCAATGTAGGTTCAGTCGTCAGATCCTTAGCTAAGAATTTTAATAATGATGTTTTAGTTTTCTGCTCGGGATGGAAAGGTAGGTTTTGTATTGAGGATACATTATTAGCTGGAATGATTGTAAATAAACTACTTGATTACAATTTTAAATATGAATCTGACTCGGCTGCAATGTCTTTCAATATTTATGAAAGCAATAAGTTAAATTTGATGAGTGCGGTTGAAAAATCTGCTTACATGAATAGACTGAATTTAGTAAATGATATTAGATATTGTATGCAAATTGACACTATGTCTTTAGTTCCATCATGGAAAAATTTAAAATTTGAAGATAAATTTGATTTTTATGGTTTTTTAGCTGTTTGATATGAAATATTTAGATAAAGACGAAATTAAAAATTATCCACTAATTGATTTTGATGGAAGAATTCACCTAGTTGATGATCTAAAAAAAAATTCAACTTTCAAAGAAAAAATAAAATCAGCAAAAGTTGTTGGTTTCGATACAGAAACCAAACCAGCGTTTAAAAGAGGAGTATATCATAGTATCTCACTAGTTCAGATTTCTATTGATAATGATATATTTCTTTTCAGAATCAATAAAATAGGGTTGTTTAATGAATTAATTAAACTATTTGAAAATTCTAAAATTATCAAAGTTGGCATTGATTTAAAAAATGATATTAATGGACTAAACAAGATAAAGTCCTTTGAAGCTAATTCATTTGTTGATCTCAACAAAATTGCTAAAAACAATGACTTTAAAAGTTTTGGTGCTATTAAGCTTTCAATTTTAATGTTAGGTAAAAGAATTAGCAAGAAACAAAGACTTTCAGACTGGGAAGTTGATACACTTAGCGAAAGTCAAAAAAACTATGCCGCAATTGATGCTTGGATTTGTCCAAAAATTTTAAATGAGTTTAAAAAAAGAGATTATTTGTTGTCATAATACCACTTAACTTTTTTATTAAGGATATTAACCACTCTGTCGGTACTTCTTTTAAGAAAACCCAGCCCTTTAAAAGTTCTTACATATTTTGGATAGGGTTTTTCTAATTGTTCTAATTTAAAATTGCTAATTACAAGAGCATCAAACTTTATTTTTCCTTGAGGATAACCAAAATATACAATAACAGGTTTTTTATTCAAAATATTTGTGTCAAAGTTATTTATATTTTTGTTTGGTTTATCGTGAAAAACAGATTTAAAGTTTCCTTTTTTTATTTCCTCAGTGTAATTACTATAAAAAAAATAAACGGGGGATAATGTCCAGTTTTTTTTAAATGAGCTCATAATCTCATTGTTTAGTTCTTTGATCTTTAACTTTTCACGATTTGCTGAATTTACGTCTCCATTTTTGATGTAGTACTGAATTAGCTTTTCATTTGTTTTTAGTCTTACTAATAAAAAATTTTCTGGAAGACTCTTTATGTAGTCTTGCGAATATATGTTCAAACAAATTGTGAAAATTAAGAATATGGTATATTTAAATTGATTCATTCTATCTAAATGTATTAATTTATTTGTAATTTAATCAAATGCCAAGAGTTAAATTAATCGAACCTAAATTTTTTCACTTTAAAACTGAAATTTTTATAAGAATCAGTGATATAAATTATGGGGGGCACATGGGAAATGATTCTGTTTTGACCATTGCTCATGAAGCGCGAATTAGGTTCTTAAAATCTATTAATCAAAGCGAAAATAAATTTTATAACTGTAGTTTGATTATGGCGGATTGCGCTATTGAATATAAAAATCAAAGTTTTCATGGTGATAAGTTGTCAATAGGGTTATCTGTAACAGAAATTTCAAAAATTGGTTTTGATTTATTTTATTTGATAACAAACAATGAAAATACTATTGCAAAGATTAAAACAGGCATAGTATGTTATGACTACAACAAAAAAAAAACTGTAAGATTACCAAATGATTTTCACATGAAGTTTAGTTAATTAATTATTTGAATTTATGTTTAGTTATTTGGAAAATTTAAATTTATAAATATTGTGAGAATCTCAACATTATTAATTTCTTTCTTGGTATTAATCTCATTTAAAACTCCTGAAACAACTTTTAATGAAAATAAAAAATCACCTGCTTTCGAAACAAGGCATTCAATTGTATGGGCAGACAGTATTATTTCTAAGCTTTCAACTGAGCAAAAGATATCTCAACTATTTATGGTTGCTGGCAATGGTAAAAATCTAGGTGAGGATTACTTCAAAAAAGTTGATACTCTAATAAATAGATTCAATATTGGGGGGTTAATTTTTTTTAAATCCAGTCCTAGCGATTTAAGGTCATTAATCAAAAGATATAACAATTTATCAAAAATTCCCTTATTGACGGGAATTGATGCTGAGTGGGGTGTTTCGATGAGAATTGATAGTTCTCAAACCTTTCCTTGGGCAATGACAATAGGAGCAATACAAAACGACAGTCTAATCTATGAAATGGGACGAAGTGTGGCTAATCAGTTAAATAATTTAGGTGTTGGTATTAATTTTGCACCGGTTTTAGATATTAACAATAATCCAGATAATCCAATAATTGACCGAAGATCATACGGCCAAAACAAACATTTAGTATCAAAAAAAGGGATGTTATTCATGTCTTCAATGCAAGAAAATGGCATTTTAGCATGTGCCAAACATTTTCCTGGTCATGGAGATACGAACGTTGATTCACATATTTCGCTTCCTGTTATTAGACACAGCTATGAAAGATTGGATAGTTTAGAATTATTTCCATTTAAAGAACTTATTGATCACAATCTTAGTTCAGTTATGACGGCTCACATAAGTTTACCGTCTGTTGATTCCAGTAATGTTCCATCTTCACTTTCAAAAACGATTATTAAAAATATTTTGAGAGATAGTTTAAATTTTGATGGTCTAGTTATAAGTGATGCTCTAAATATGAAAGCATTATCAAATTTCAGTAAACCTGGTGAAAAAGAATTAAATGCATTCTTGGCTGGGAACGATATATTACTTTTTCCTAGTCACGTTGAGGCTGCTATAGATCTTATTAAAAAATCTGTAATTAAAAATAAAGCATTAGAAGATCAACTCAATGAAAGTTGTCGTCGTATTTTAATGGCTAAAGCATGGGTTCAGAAAAAAAATAGTGATATTAAATCTAATGATTTTAAGCTTCTCAACTCAAGAGATTTGCAATTAAATAGGGATTTGTCAAAAAATGCTATCACTGTACTTAAAAATGATGGTTCTTTGCCTATTAAGACCTTTACTAAGTCCAAAATTGCCTTTTTGAAGATGGGGTCAGACAGTGGTAATATTTTTTACAACAGACTTAACAATTATTTACCAGTAGACAGTTATGATTTTAATAAGTACAATTTCAGTAAAGAAAATAATTTGCATAAAAAACTAGAAAATTATGACCTTGTGATTATTGGTTTACATTTTCCAAATGAAAACTTTTGGGATTCACATAAATTAAAGAAAATTGAGAAGGACTTTATAGAGAATTTGTCACAAAAAAAAGATGTGATTTTAAACGTCTTTGGTCATCCAAGATTATTAAATAAACTTCATACTAAGAATGTTAATTCAATTATTGTTTCTTATCAAAATTCATTTGATTTTCAGGATTTAACTGCACAATTGATTTTTGGATCTATTGGTGCTAAAGGCCAGTTGCCAATTTCATTAAATGAATTTCCCTGTAATAGTGGAATCAATTTAGAAAAAACTACAATAACAGAATTTGCCTTGCCAACTGAAGTAGGTATGAGCTTAGATACACTAAAAAAAATCGATTCTGTTGTAAATACTGCAATAAAAGACAAGGTGCTGCCAGGTTGTCAAATAGTTGTATCAAGATATGGTAAAATAATTTATAACAAATCTTTTGGTTTTCATACTTACGACACGCTTAAAGCAGTAAAGGACTATCATCTTTATGATATTGCTTCATTGACTAAAATTCTTTCTGCCGCTCCAATTGTAATGTATCTTAAAGAAAAGAGATCAATAAATTTAAATAAGAAACTCAAAAGTTATGATAAAATATTCAAAGTTAGTAACAAAGCAAATCTCAGGATAATTAATATTTTTACCCACCAGGCCGGACTTTTTCCTTGGATACCTTTTTATAAAAATACCATTAATGATTCCGGTAATTATAAGGAAAATATATTTTCAAAAAATGAAAAACACAATTTCAATATTAAAGTCGCAAGGGATTTATACATAAATAACAGCTATAAAGATTCCATATTTAAAACAGTTCTCAAGTCTGATTTACTTGATGAAAAGAAATACAAATACAGTGATTTAGGATTCTATTTGATACAAGGAATAATTGAAAAAAAAATAGAATCCAATATTCAGGACTTCATATCATCAAGACTATATCATCCTCTTGGTTTGCATAGAGTTCTTTATAACCCACTTGAAAAATTCCCAAAACAAATAATTGTCCCAACAGAGAATGATAATTATTTTAGAAAACAGTTAGTTCAAGGATATGTTCACGACCAAGGAGCTGCAATGTTAGGGGGTGTTGCCCTGCACGCTGGACTATTTTCTAATGCGATAGATGTCATAAGAATAATGAATTATTATCTTGATGTTAACCACATTGAAGAATTTTTTGTTTCCCAAAAAACAATTAATTATTTTTCAAGTTCTCATTTTACAGAAAACGAAAATAGAAGAGGTATTATTTTTGACAAACCTAGTATTGATCCTGATGAAAATGGTCCAACATGTGATTCAATATCAAATTTAAGTTTTGGACACTCTGGTTGGACAGGAACTATGGCTTGGTCTGATCCTGATAAAAATATATCATATGTTTTCTTATCAAACGGCCGTTCGTTTCCAGACGGCATGAATAAAAAACTTATAGATCAAAATATTCGTACAGATATTCAAAAAATAATATATAACTCAATTATTGAATAATATGACTATTAGATTCTTATTAATTTTATTTTTTGTTCCATTAATCATATTATCACAAAATAAGATCGATAACAAAGGATTTAAACAAGGTTTCTGGAAATTGACCTTTCCATTTAAAAATGATTCCACAATCGCCGAGGAAGGATTTTTTTTAAACGATAAGGAGGAAGGTCAATGGATTAAATATCATGAAAATGGTCAAATTAGAGAAATTATAAATTACAAATCTGGAATTTTAAATGGCATTCGATTGCTAATTGACAAAAAAGGAAAATTAAAGGAACAAGAGTTTTATTCTGACGGCATGAATGATGGTAGACAGATTTATTTTTATGATAATGGTAAAATAAAAGAAGATAAAATTTTTAACATGGGCTCACTTAATGGAGAATACAAAAAATATTACCGTAACGGAAAAATTCAAGAATATGCAAATTTTATTAAAAATAAAAAAAATGGAACATCTAGCTGGTATTTTGATAATGGTGTTTTAAGCATTCAATACAAATATTCAATGGGCAGTATAGTTGACACTGTTTTCACCTATTTCAAATCTGGAAAATTGAAGTCCCAAATTCCTTACAGTAATAACAACCCAAATGGCGAAAAAATTGTATTTTTCGAGTCTGGAATGATACGTTTAAAGGGGAGCTTAAAAAATGGAAATAAGATAGGTGAGTGGTGTGAATATGATAGTTTAGGTGTTTCTAAAAAGTGTATTGAATACAATAACAATTAAACATGAAGAAGATCGGAATAATATGTTATCCAACATTTGGTGGAAGTGGTATTGTTGCCTCTGAGCTTGGAAGAGGTTTAACAAATAATTTCGAAGTACATTTCATTTCATATGAGAAGCCAGTAAGAATTGATTTAGCCGAACCAAATATTTTTTTTCACAAAGTAACAGTTCCATTGTATCCACTTTTTGAATATCCACCTTATGAGCTCGCATTAACTGCGACAATTGTTGAGGTAGTAAAAAAATATAACTTAGATTTATTACATGTCCATTATGCCATACCACACGCATATGCTGCAGTCAATGCTCAAAAAATTTTAGATAAAGAAAATATTAAAATTCCAATCATAACCACCCTCCATGGTACAGATATTTCTCTTGTTGGAAAAAGTCCTTTTGTTCTATCCTCTGTTAGATACGCAATAAATGAATCAACAATTGTTACATGTGTTTCTAATGATCTCAAAAATCAAACTTTAAAGTATTTTAACATAGAAAAGCCAATTCATGTTATTCCTAATTTTATAGATATTGATAAATCATTTTTTCTTGACTTTAAAAAAAATAAGAAAAAAGTAATGACACATATTTCAAATTTTAGACCTGTAAAGAGAGTTTGTGATGTGATATCAATTTTTAGTAATATATTCAAAAAAATTGATTCAGAACTTATTATGATAGGTGATGGACCCGAACTTAACAAAGCAAAAAAAATGTCAAAAAAATTACGTATCCACAATAATATTCACTTTGTTGGAAAAAGCCGAAATATTAAGACTTATTTAAAAAAATCAGACCTATTTTTATTGCCATCAGAGTCAGAAAGTTTTGGCTTAGTCGCACTGGAAGCAATGTCATTTGGAGTCCCAGTTATTACCACATCCTCTGGGGGAGTTACTGAACTAGTAATAAATAATAAAAATGGTTTTACTTGTAATGTTGGAGATGTCAATGAGATGAGTAATAAGTCTATAAAACTGTTGGATGACAAAAAATTATACAAGAGCTTTAGTGTTAACTCTTTTTCAACAGCATTGAAATTTGATAAAACAAAAATAATTCCTGAGTATGAAAAATGTTATAACAAATTGTTAGAATGATTTATCCACCTACCTTTTTTGTTTTATATCCTTTATTTTTTAGAAAATTAATAACCTTTTCTTGAATTCTTCCTTGAAGTATTATTTCTCCTTTTTTAGTGCTTCCTCCAATAGCCAAATGTGTTTTAATTTCCTTGGCAAGACTGTTCAAAGCTTCTTTGTTTCCTAAAAATCCTTTTAAGATTGTAACTCCTTTTCCAGCACGACCTTTTTTTTCAAAACAAACTTCAATAACATAATCATTTTTTGAAAAATTTAAATCCTCTTCACCATCATTATAAATAGAACTGTTTGTTGAGTATACTATTTGTCCTACCATTACTTTTTTAATCCAAGTTCTTTGATTCTTTCCTCTAAAAATTCACCTGCTGTTGTATCAGGATATTTTTTTGGATTTTCATTTGATATACATGAATCTAAACAATTCAATGACATTTCAGATCTTGGGTGCATGAAAAATGGAATTGAAAATCTTGAAGTGCCCCACTCATCTTTTGGAGGGTTTGTAACTTGATGAATTGATGAGTGAAGTTTGTCATTAGTCAGTCTTGACATCATATCACCAATATTCACAATCACTTGATTGGGTAAAGCAGTGACTGCAATCCAATCACCTTTTCTAGTCTGGATTTCTAATCCCTTTGCACTGGCCCCCATTAAAATAGTTATTAAATTAATATCTCCGTGGGCTGCTGCTCTGACTGCACCTTTTGGAGCAGAAGTAATGGGTGGATAATGAATCGCCCTTAAGATACTATTGCCACCCTTAACTTTTTTATCAAAATAGTTTTCTTCAATACCAAGATGAAGAGCGAGAGCTTGTAATATTGAAACTCCTGTTTTTTCTAATATTTTAAATGTTTCTCTACCAACTTCATTAAATTTTGGTAATTCATCACACATAATATTTGGTTCGTATTCATTAAATAGCGGATCGTCTTTTTCTAGTTCTTGACCAAAGTGCCAAAATTCCTTTAAATCTGATTTTGTTGAACCTTTAGCGGTCTCTCTTCCAAATGATATATAGCCCCTTTGTCCATTGAGTTCGGGTCTCTCGTATTTGAATTTTATTTTATCTTCGAGATGAAAAAATTTTTTAACTTCTTCATACAATGAATTAGTCAGTTCTTCAGTTAGTCCGTGATTTTCGATAGCTACAAAACCAATTTCTTCGTAAGCTTCACCAAGATTCTTAACAAAAGATTTTTTTTGTGATTCGTTTCCGTTAATAAAATTGTCAAGATTTAAAGATGGAATATTTATTTTGGTCATTTAAATTAGTTCTAAATAATAATAATTTAATCAAAATTAAATATTTATTGTATAATTTTGAAGATAATGAAATTTAAATTTGAACATTCAGATATTAATAAAGATAAACTTCTTGATTTGCATCTGTCAATGCTAAAACCAAGAATGATTGAGGAAAAAATGCTCCTTCTTCTTAGACAGGGACGAATATCTAAGTGGTTTTCAGGTATAGGTCAAGAAGCAATCTCTTCAGCGGTTGTTAACGTTTTATCAAATGATGAATTCATCCTTCCAATGCACCGTAATCTTGGTGTTTTTACCGGAAGAAAAATCAAATTAAGTAAATTATTTTCTCAATTCCAGGGTAAATCAAATGGCTTCACTAACGGGCGCGATAGATCTTTTCATTTTGGTTCTTTAAAACATCATATTGTTGGTATGATTTCTCATTTAGGTCCTCAAATGGGAGTCGCAAGTGGAATTGCATTAGCTAATAAAATAGAAAAGAATAATAAAATAACTTTAGTTTACACTGGTGAGGGTGGAACTAGTGAGGGAGATTTTCATGAAGCATTAAATGTTGCATCTGTTTGGTCACTTCCTGTAATTTTTTTGATTGAAAATAATGGGTATGGTCTATCTACTCCGACTTCAGAACAATATAAATGTAAAAATTTAGCGGACAGAGCTATTGGATACGGTTTGGAGTCTCATGTTATTGACGGAAACAATATTATGGAAATGTATTCAAAGCTCAAAACCATCCATGACAATTTAAAACTAGAACCAAGACCAGTCTTAATTGAGTGCAAAACATTCAGAATCCGTGGACATGAGGAAGCTTCTGGTACCAAGTATGTTCCAAGTGAATTAATTGAATATTGGTCAAAAAAAGATCCAGTTAAAAATTTTGAAAAATTTCTTCTAAAACACAAAAAAATTACAAAGACATATTTGGAAAACTTCAAAAAAAATTTTAAGAATGAGATTGATGAAGCTGTTGAAGTTGCCTTCAATGAGCCTAGTGTTGAGAGCAATATATCTAAAGAGCTAAAGAGTGTATATAAAGATTTTGAACCTAAAATCGTTTCACCTTCAAAAATCTCATCAAAATTACGTTTTATTGACTCTATCTCTTCTGCTTTAAGCCTAGGCATGAAAAAACACAAAAAACTTATTTTCATGGGCCAGGACATAGCTGAATACGGTGGAGTTTTTAAAATATCTGATGGATTTCTACAAAAGTTCGGTAAAGAAAGAATTAGAAATACCCCAATTTGTGAATCAATCATTTTGAGTATGGGTTTAGGTTTATCAGTTGCTGGCTACAAAAGTATTATCGAAATGCAATTTGCAGATTTTGTCAGTAGTGGTTTTAATGCGGTGGTAAATAATTTAGCAAAGTCTCATTACAGGTGGCAGCAGTGTTCTGATGTTGTTGTAAGAATGCCTTGCGGTGCGGGGGTTGGTGCGGGACCCTTTCATTCTCAAACAAATGAGGCATGGTTTACTCACACTCCTGGACTAAAAGTTGTATATCCCTCCAGTCCAATTGATGCCAAAGGACTTTTACTGACTGCAATTGAAGACCCTAACCCTGTTATGTTTTTTGAACACAAAGCTCTATATAGAAGTATTTCAGAGCAGGTGCCAGAAGGTTATTTTACTATTCCATTTGGTAATGCAAAAATTGTTGAATCAGGTACAGATTTAAGCATAATAACTTATGGCCTGGGTGTACACTGGGCTCTAGATTTTATCAGAAATAATGAAAATATATCAATTGACCTAATTGATTTGAGAACTCTCGTTCCTCTAGATAAAAAAGCTATTGATTTAACTGTAAAAAAAACAGGTAAAGTATTAATTCTTCATGAAGACATTCAAATAGGGGGATTCGGCTCAGACATAGCATCTTATATTTCTGAGAACTTATTTGAATACCTTGATGCTCCCATACATCGTGTTTCAAGCCTTGATACACCGGTGCCATTTGCTGAAAATTTAGAAAAGATATACTTAGCGAATGAGAGACTTAACGAGGCAATTGAAAGGATTTATAAATACTGATTTTTTTTCATCCAAATTATTGTGTTCCAAAACAAGACCAAAAAAATATATACTAATTCTGCCACTCCATAACTTGGAAAGGGTATTAATAGCAACGAAGATAATAACATTGATGAACCAGTTATGACTGAAAACAATCCTCGTCTTACGTATGATGTTGATCTGACAATCCCAAATAAAAAAACATAAAAATTATAACTCAAAAAAAATAAAATAGCTGGTATACCATGTAATGGGCCAAAATTCATACTAATCACCCCAGTCAAAAAGAGACAAATACTTGAAAATGTTAGAATGGAAATTAACCAAAATTTATATTTTTTATTTTTTATAATTTTTTTTACTGAGCTAACTCCATTCCAATATATTGCAGTTGAAAAAATTACAAGAGAAAAAGTAAATATCCAACTTGTGGATTTAAGAACACCAAAATAAGAAACTGGTTGAATTCTTGGATCATATTCAGGAAAAAGGTACAGACATATAGCGGGTGAAAAAAAACCAAGGAAAATAGAAAAGCTTAAGTAAGCTTTTCTAATTTTTTTAATATTTAACCTGGACATTTAAATCAGTATCAGTATATATACAATTAACTTAGATCTGTCTATTTAATTATTAATTGTCTTAATAACATCTTTCAAAATTTTCTTTTCAGATTCCATGGAAAGTAATTTTAATTCTTCAGCTCTTTCTATCATACTAGATTTTAGTTTTACATCTTTAAGGTCCTTAATGTTAATCATAACATTTAAATAACCACCAAGTACAGCGGCTCTCGCGCACAAAACAGCAACACCAACATCACTAACTGAGTTGGGGTTTCCTTTTTTAACTAGCTTGGCAATAAGATTCATCAAATTATAAGAATTTTCCATGATTGAGAGAGGAATTTTTATGGCATTTAAAGTTGCGGATTGAATTTTTGATTCTTTTTCTATTTTTTCATCCTCTGTATCGGCTTTTATTCTAAATGCATTAAGAATCATATTGAATGCATTTGTGTCATCATCAACGAGCTTTTCAAGTTTAACTATGAATTTTTGACCCAGTTCAGCTAAATCAGAGAATTCTTTCCACCTATCATCCCATCCTCTTTTATGGCTTGATAAATTAGCAACCATAGTTGTTAATGAAGCTCCAAGAGCTCCGACGTATGCAGAGATTGAACCACCACCCGGTGCAGGACTTTCAGATGCGGTTTCTTGTAAAAATGTAGATAAACCAAGATTAACTAATTTTGAATCTTTACTTTTTATCTTGTATTCGATAATTTTTTCATCAGGTTCAAATAAAGAAATTTCATTTAATCCCATTGATTTTACTGCAATCTTTATGATTTCTTTTTCAGATATCCCAGTAGATCTTTGTTGTTTAATTAAGAAATACTTTCCAGCATCTAACATTGACTTTAATGGTATCAAGCCTACTAATTCGGAGCCTGTCACTCTTACACCCCTTTTTTGAGCTTTTTCGCATACTTCATCAAAAACTTTGTGAATAGGAGTTTCGTTAATATTTGTTAGATTCATCGAAATTTGTGAAATGCCATATTCTTCAATGAACCATCCTATGGCTTTGACATGTTTTAAAGTTCCGGGTTTCCATATTGTTTCACCATTTTTATCCTTAAGAATTTCACCAGTTAGTTTGTTGTTTTTTCTTGCAATTCTTCCCTTTTCTCTGATATCAAAGGCAATTGCGTTTGCTCTTCTGGTTGAGGTGGTATTTAGATTTATATTATATGCAATAAGAAAGTCTCTAGCTCCAATAGCAGTAGCACCTGTTTTTTTATAGACGTCTTTATCAGTTGATCCAAAATCAGGTTTCCATTTCGGATCTTTTAATTTTTTGTCTAAGCCCTCATATTCACCTAATCTTACGTTAGCTAAGTTTTTTCTTTTTTGATTTTTTGCAG
This sequence comes from Flavobacteriales bacterium, assembly GCA_002863085.1. Lineage (GTDB taxonomy): Bacteria > Bacteroidota > Bacteroidia > Flavobacteriales > TMED113. The sequence continues at coordinate 4,055 of PKDT01000001.1, read as the reverse complement.
AATTCTCATATAGGAAAACAGGAATTCGTAGTTTTTCACCTACTTTTTCAGAAAGTTTAACAGCATATTGGTTAACTTCCTCCATTGATATTCCTGATACAGGAATTAAAGGACAAACGTCTGTTGAACCCATTCTAGGGTGTTCCCCAGAGTGTTTGCTCATGTCAATAAGTTCAGAAGATTTTTTGATAACCAAAAATGCAGCCGTGATCACTTTTTCTGGTTCTCCAACGAATGTAATAACTGTTCTGTTGGTGGCATGACCGGGGTCTACGTCTAATAATTCAACTCCTTCAACAGTTTTGACTTCATTTACAATTTTCTCAATTACTTTTTTATCCCTACCTTCAGAAATATTAGGGACACACTCAATTAGTTTTTTTGTCATTATGTTTAATTTGCTAGATGTACAGAGCCATATTTGACTTTTTTCTCATCCTGATTATTTTGTTCGACCAAAGGATTAAGTACATACTCAATTTTGTAAAAATAAGTACCATCTTTGCAAACTTTTCCATTGTTGTTTTTGCCATCCCAAGGTTCGTTATTTTCATTAGACTCAAAAATTTTTCTTCCATAACGGTTGTAAATTGTTACTTTGTAATTAGTTGCCTGACAGGTTATATGTGAGTCGTCGTTCCTATTTTGAATATTGTTTATCATTTCAGGAAAAAAATCATTTAGTCCATCGTTGTTAGGAGAGAAGCCAAAAAATTCATTTTTATCTTCATCAGGAAATTCCCATTTACATGGTTCGCAATCATCATATCCTTCAAAGATGCTAACTGTAATCCAATCAGATGAAATTTCATCAGCAATGCCATCTCCGTTTGTATCTGGAGAACAATAATTTGTTACAGTAAAATAGTATGTGTTAGAAGAATTGATTTCAAAATTTGTTTCAGCGATGTTTATACTCGGTGAATTGGAATTGGGAATGGGGTTTCCGTTAATATACCACTGATGATTGACATAGCTGTTGTTTGGACTAGTGCCGTAAGCACTTGCAAACAGATTTATGTTTGTATTTTCTTCGCACAAGACAATCTGTTCATCAATATTGAAATTATCTACACCAACGTAGGGTTGACCAGGAATAAAAAAATCAATGTTAAATTCACATTGAACAATTGAATTATCTTCAAGTGTAGCTTCAAATAAAACAGAAATAGACTCGGCGTTTTGTAAACATGGGTCGTTAAAGTCAATTGAGAAATAATAATTTCCATTTTCATCTGTTCCACTCCAATCCTGACATTCTAGACCATCATTTGTAATGTATGACCATAAAACATCATTAATCAATTGACCATTAAATGAATTTTGTTCTAATACTAGGTCGTCATATATATTTTCACAATAATGGAGGGAAATAAACCCTTGATTGTAGTCGTAGGATATTTCATTTTCAATCGCATATTGTTCTATCCAGTCGCATGTGTTTTGAGCGTTCAACGAAAAATTCAAAAAAAAACAAAAAACAAAGGCAAGTTTAATGAGTATTGAGATATTTTTTATCATGACGTTATATTGAAGTTATACAAACTTAATAATTTGTTTCAGAATCTTGGTGAATTTTGCCATTAATTATGACCTTGTCAATAAAATTTTCTGCAACGGAATAAGGTATATATTCCAAATTCGGTATCTTTTTTGTCAAAATTAGATTGGCTTTTTTGCCTCTGGATATATTTCCTACTTCGTCGTGGAGCTCCATTGCAAATGCACCATTTATTGTTAAGGCGTTGAAAGCCTCAACTGGTTTCATTTTCATAATGGTGCATGCTAGAGAAAAAATAAAAGACATATTTCCTGAAGGAAATGAACCAGGGTTGTAGTCTGATGCCAATGCGACAGAAAGTCCTGAGTCAATCATCTTTCTAGCTGGAGGATATTTTAAGTTTAAAAAGTATGCAGTACCTGGAAGTAGAGTAGCTATAGTGTTTGATTTTTTTAAAATTTTGATTTCTTCGTCCCCCGTATATTGTAGGTGGTCTACAGAGATAGCATTGTTTTTAACACCGACTTGAATTCCGCCCGAACAGGCAAGTTCATTGGCATGTATTTTTGGTTTCAGGTCATATTTTTTACCACACAATAATATTTTTTCAGTTTCTTCAGGGCTAAAAAACCCTTTATCACAAAAAACATCAATATAATCAGCTAAATTTTGTTTCGCAATTTCTGGAATCATCTCATTGATAATCAAATTAACATAATTTTCCTGAGACATAGTTTTGGGTACTGCGTGAGCTCCCAAAAATGTAGACTTAATTTTAATTGGAAAATTATTATCTAGCTCCTTAATTACCTGAAGCATTTTTATTTCATCATTTGTGTTAAGTCCATAACCACTCTTGATTTCGATTGCCCCTGTACCAAGACTAATAATTTTATTTAGTCTCTCTGAACTTTGCTTATAAAGTTCATTAAAACTTGTTTTTGAAAGAAGTTCTGCAGAGTTTAAAATTCCTCCACCGTTTTTAGCAATTTCTTCATAGTTTAGCCCATTTATTCTGTCAACGAATTCACCAGTTCTGTTACCGGCATAAACAATGTGTGTGTGACTGTCGCACCAAGTTGGAAGAACAAGACCATTATTGGAATCGATAATTTCAGTGTTATTCCAGTCATCAATACCAGTAAAGTTTTTCATTTCTCCAAAATCGGCAATTACATCATTTTCAATTAATATCCATCCATTTTCAATAATTTCAACCATACTCATATCATTGCCGCATTTCAGGTTAGTATTGCGGTTTGTTGAAACCCCAAAAATTTGTTTGATATTTTTAATTAATGTTTTCATAATAAATCAATATAAGCAATCTTAACCAAATAGTAAATTATGAAAATGATATATTTGTAGAATTATGTCATCATCAATTGGAGAAATTTTTCGACTCACCACTTTTGGTGAATCTCATGGCCCCGCTGTTGGAGGTGTAATTGACGGCATACCCTCTGGTGTTGAAATTGATTTTGATAAAATTAATCTTGCTCTCACAAGAAGAAAACCGGGTTCTAGTAAATTTCATAGCCAAAGAAATGAGAAAGATATTCCTGAGTTTTTGTCGGGTATTTGCAATGGAGTTTCTCTTGGAACCCCAATAGCTTTTATAATTAGAAATAATGACCATAAATCAGCTGATTATAATAATTTGAAAGAGGTGTTGAGACCCTCACATGCTGACTATACTTATCTCAAAAAATATGGTTTGAGAGACCACAGAGGTGGCGGTCGTGCTTCTGCAAGAGAAACAACTAGTTGGGTTGTAGCGGGTTCAATAGCCAGTCAGATACTAAATAGAAATGGAATTTCAGTCAAATCTTATGTTTCCTCAATCGGTAAAATTGATTTAGATATTCACTACAGTGAATTAAATCTTGATAAAACTTTCGAAAATGAAGTTAGATGTCCGTCTTCAGTTCATGCAAAAAAAATGAAAGAAAAGATAAATGAGTGTATTGAAAGTGGTGATACACTAGGTGGGAGAATCTCGACAATAATTTTTGGATTACCAGCTGGAGTGGGAGAGCCAGTATTTAATAAACTTAATGCAGATATTGGTAAAGTTATTCTTGGAGTAAATGCTTGTAAAGCTATAGAATTTGGGTCGGGTTTCAGTGGAACTAAAAATTCCGGGTCTCAAGAAAATGACCAATTATACTTTGACTCAAAAAATAAATCTGTAATGTCAAAAACAAATAACTCTGGTGGTATCCAAGGTGGAATAAGTAACGGTATGGATATTTTTTTTAACTCTTACTTTAAACCGGTGTCTTCAATTTCCACTATGCAAGAGTCAGTTAATATCAATAACGAGAACATAAAGTTTAGTATTGATGGCCGTCACGATCCTTGTGTTGTACCAAGAGCAGTGCCTGTGGTTTCGTCAATCACATCTATTATATTATTGGATCATCTTTTAATGAATAAAACATCAAAAATTTCTAATTTATGAAAAATATAAGTTTACATTGGAAAATTATTATTGGAATGTTAATGGGAATAGCTTGGTCAATTTTAGCAAGTATTTTCGGATTTTCGAATT
>PKDT01000008.1 GCA_002863085.1 Flavobacteriales bacterium | reverse complement strand
CTGCTGCCGAAGAAACTGCTGCTGCTGAAGAAACTCCTGCTGCCGAAGAAACTCCTGCTACTGAAGAAATTCCTGCTGCTGAAGAAACTCCTGCTGCTAAAGAGACTCCTGCTGCTGAAGAAACTCCTGCTGCTGAAGAAACACCTGCAAAAGAGGAAAAGTAATAAAGTATTAATTTACTTAATCAGTTTTCATTATAGATAAAACCTTGCGAAAAAAAGAAATTTGTATTGGACATGTAGCAAAAGCTCACGGATTAAATGGTGCGTTTAGTATTAAATTGTATACCCCAAACAAGATCTTTGAAATACTCTTGGATATAAAGTCAGTCTATTTAGGAGAGGACAAACTAAAGCTCAAAGTCATAAAAATTGAACCAAATTCAAACAAATTTCTCAGAGTAATCACACAAGAAATTTCAAATCGAGAGAGTGCAAAAAGAATATTACGTAAAAGAATATTTTTAAAAATTGGTGAACATAGCTCTATTGATGAAGAATTTAGGAAGCTACAAAAATACATTGGATACACAATAATTGATCAAAAGACAGGTCTTGTTGGAGAGATTATTGAGATAGATAACAATAGGCCTCAACCAATTTTTTTAGTCGACACTAATAAAAATGAATTATATGTTCCTAATGTAGATTCACTTATTACAGAAGTAAGCGATAAAGAAAAAAAAATTTTTATGAACTTACCAGAAGGATTAACAGAAATTTGTGTAAGATGAATTTATTTTTTTAATTTAGAAGAAATCTATTTTTATGAAAAAAGAAATTTTATTCGTTTTAGCTTTAATTTTTGTAGGAGTGAATGGTCAAAATCACCGTTTTGGTATTGGTATTAATAATTTTGCAAACTATTCTATAAGCTATGAAAGAATCATTTCAAGTAATTTTAATTTGAGATATTCATTTACAAGAAGCATGGTTGACGGGTATAATTCAAATAGAAAGGTAACTTACGATTACAGCTCATTATCTGCTAAAATATATAACGACATTAGTATATTCGATTTTGAATTTTTTCACGGACCCTCAGTTCTTGTAGGATATTTTTATGAATATGACAATTTCAGAGTAGAAAGCTTATACTACCCAATAAATAATTCATCATATTTTCAAGAATCTGCAATGATATCTCCTCAATATATTGTCGGATTTGAAAGGGAGTTTTCAAAAAATATGTATGGACTTTTAGAGCTTACTTTTGGTGGGTATTTTCTGTACAATGAGCAAATGACGATCCTTGAAAAATATGAATTAGGAGACTGGGTTCCATACATAGGTTTTAATCTTCAGTTCAGCTACAATTATCCGGATAAGATATTTTAAATATTTATATCTTAACACCTGATAAAACCAGAGTTCCAGCCCAGTCATTTTTTTTACCAAACTGAAATATTCTAACCTTATCAAACCCAGCGAGACTTAAGTAATCCTTCCATTTATTTTTGTTAGCACAAAACATTTCAACATCAAGTTTTGATGGCCATGATAAAGATGATTTATTTTCTTCATAAAAATCGATGCCCATTATGAAAACGCCTCCCGGGTTTAACATGTTTTTATTTATGTGATTAATTACTAGCGCAGGATTTTTTAAATAATACATTACTTCCATGCTCATAATCAAATCAAATTTTTGATTAAACGAATAAATATTATCTAGGTCAAACTGAATATATTTTGATTCATTATCATTGGATATTGCTTTTTTTATCATGTTTGAAGCACCATCAATTCCTGTAGATTTTATGCAATTATCATAGTTGGTAAACTTTCTTACAAGCCATCCATTACCACAACCAAAGTCTAAAAAACTAAAACTATTATTTAAAATATAATTAGGGACTAATTTTATCATCTCATTCACAGATGCAGAATGGTTCTTTTCCATACCTTCATCTTTTCCATTTTCAACCCAAGAATTAAATAATTTAGTTGCTTTCATATTTTAAAATGGCATCCAGCTTAATTGAATATAAAAAGTTCGTCCCCAGGATATTGTTGAAAAATCACCAGAATGTATATCGTCTTGCATTGCATAATTTACATCTGTTACATCTAATAAGTTTTTTACACCAAAAATAAGTGAGGAATTAATTTTATCATATTCTTTGTATAGATTTAAATTTAACAGTTCGTAACCGGATTGTTCGAAAACTACTAATTCGTTTTGATCATTGTAAGACTGGTATTCAAATTTTGATTTTATTCTCCAATTTAAATTTAGTCCACAGTTACATTCTTCATATTCGAATTTATATGCAAAACTTAGATTGTGTCTAGCTTTATTATAATTAAACGATGAGTTATCAATATGAAACATATTCCACATAAAATTAAAAGAACTTACAGTATTTAACTGAGATTTGAAATCTAATTTGAGGAATGTATTAGTTCCATAGTATGTTGACTTTTCTAAATTATAATATGTGTAGGAATCCGTATTTTGTATTCTCGCAAGCTCAATCTTATTATCAAGAAAATTTAAAAAGCCTTCAATGTTGAATGATGAATAAATTTTATCATTAATTTTTGGAATTAAACTCAAAGACAGTTGAAATGCATTAGATCTTTCCGGTTTTAAGTCAGAATTCCCAACAATATTGTGATTAATGTCAATAAACTCCATAAATAGCTCCTTGATTGTCGGGGACCTAAATCCCCGAGAATAAGATAGTCTCAATTGATTTTCAGTATTCATGTCATATTTAAAATGAAGGGAGGGAATCAAATTTGCCGAATAACTAGAGTGGAAGGGAAGTCTAATTCCAAATTGAGTTGTAAGTTTATTTGTAAGTTCAAAGCTTGACTGGGTAAATAACGAAAAATGATATATACTTGCTAATGAGTCAAGAATTTTAGATCCTTCAACAGTCTCATGTACATAATCTACACCCAACTGACTTTTATATCTCAAACCACTAAATCTATTGTACTCAAATCTGTTAAAAAAAGTCTTAAATATATCTAAAGTATTAAAATCTTGACTCGATGTCTGATTTGAATTTTCAGAAATAAGGTCAATAATAAATTCTTTTTTTTCAAAGTTCGTTCTTGAATATGAGCCAGTATAGTTCCAATTAAATACTGAATCAGTTGAATTAATTTTTAAAAAATTTACATTTCTGTATGTGTAATAATGAAGATCGTTTGCTGTACCTGCAAAAGGAAAAAAATTCTCATCACCTAAATCAATTATTTCCTCATCAAACAGAGAGGTTTTTAGTTCAAAAGTTGTTTTATTTATTTTTTTTCTAATCTTGAAGTCTGAGAAAAATTGATTCTTTGGCTTCCAGTACTTAGACCTACTTTCGTCGTAACCATAACCATCAAAGTCGTACTTGCCTAAATTAACATGTATATCAAAATCTCTAATGGACTTGTTGATGTCGGCATTAAAGTTATATACTCCAATGCTTTCTAGATATGAATTAAATAGAATTGTATTTAAATTCTTTTTGGATATTAAATTTATCACACCTCCTGTAGAATTAGTTCCGTACATAACAGAGGCTGGACCTTTAAGAATTTCTATTCTATCAATATTTGAAAGATTAATTTGGGAAAGATCAATCTGACTCCCCTTTCGACCTATAACAGGTATTCCATCAATCATTATATTGATGTTATTTCCTTGCATTCCTTGGATACTTACTGTGGTTCCTAGAGCGGGATCAACATTCAAATCAAACAGGGCTTGGTTACTGAATAGCTCAGCTAGATCGTTAGAACCCGTAGATTTAATATCTTTAGATGTAATTAAAATTAGATTATTAACCGATTCTGAAATGGTTTGGCTTCCGATTTGACCTGTAACCATAACTTCATCCAATTGATTTTTTAACAGTACTGAGACGGAATCAGTATTTATTTGAGAACGACTTATTCCAAAAAAAATGAAAATCACAAAAGTGGATATTCTTAACAACATAAGTTATTTACTCACGATAATTCTTTCTACAAATATATCATCATTTGTTGTTATTGTCGCTACGTAATGACCATTATTTAATGAACTTAGGTCAACATTTAAAATTGGTCCAAAATTGCTTAACAATAGACGACCACTCAAATCTCTTATCTCTAATTTTACATCATATAAAAACAAACTATTTATTATCCCATCTGAAGGGTTTGGATATAAAAAATTGGATATTGAATTAAATTCGTTGATTGTTATTGGATTATAATTAAATTCTTCGGTCAAAAAAGACATATTACCCGTCTGACCACCATCAAAACTTTGAAAAGTAATCTTGTGTACAAAAAGTTGGTCATTTGAGAGAATAAAATAAGCCCTATCTGGGACAATAGAGTAAGAACCAGAATATAATTTCCAATCATATCCAATTGTATTTATAATTGTTGAGAATTGTGTCGAATCCATAGGAGGATTAAAATCTGCTGGTCCGTTAAATTCAAAGCAGTAATTTTCATTTGTTAATGCACCAGTAACAATGTAGGGCATAGTTGTCCCATTTAGTGTAACATATTCTTCTTCATATCTAGTAAAAATAATATCCCAATTGGACGGTTCCCTATCAATTAGCTGATTATCTGACAACGAAAAGTATATAAATTTTTTTTCAGAGTAAGGTTCAGTATCTACAGAAAATAACTGATCAGAGGTGCCATCTAGATTTGAAATCCTCAAATAATACATACCGCTTGTCATTTCAGTTATCATTATTTTTTTTTGAATTGGATTAAGTACACTGCCATACTCAATAAGAAAAATTTTTGAACCAACATAATTTTGATTCATTTGATTAATTTCATTGTAGTTGAAATCCCCCCATGTAAAAGATTCACCTGATTCATAATAGCCATTTACGAAAGCACCTAAATCCCAACTTTCATTACTATTCCTTAGTTGAATTGCTGAATCTGGAACTGTACTAACTGAGTCCCAGTTGTTTATATTTTCAGACAAAAGAAATAATTTAACACTTTTTCCGCTATTAATACGTACGTTGGGAATATTGGGATTCGTTGAGAAAGCCAATTCCCAATTGTCACTTTCAGTATACCCAGAAATACCTTGATTAAAGGAATAATAAATATCGTACTGATAGCCTTGACCAAGGCTAAACTCTACTATCTCTTGAGAAAATGTACTCAGAGAAATCAGGAGATTGAGTAAAAATAATCTTAACATTAATAAACAATTAATAATAAATTTAAATATAATTTAGAAATATTCTAAATTAGAAATAATTATTTTGATTACTGAAGTGAAATAAAACATATTTAATTATGTGTAAATTTATAAAATTGTAGAGTATTAAACATTTTATTTTAAGTAATAATGATTAACAAAAAATTATCTTTTCAAATTAGAAAAAGAAGGAGTGTCTATCCATCGGAGTTCACAAAGAAAAAATTATCAGACGACATTGTCAAAGAGTTATTATTAAACGCAAATCATGCACCTTCACACAAACTAACTCAACCTTGGTTTTTTAAAGTTTTTTCTGGTAAAAGCAAAGAAAAGCTAGCGACAGAGATTAGTAAATTAAATCCGCTAAAGTCTAATACCAATATTTTAAAAAAATTTGAATTATCTAGTCATATTATTTGTATTTGTTTGAGGGAAAGCAAAAAGGTTCCCTACTGGGAAGAAATAGCTTCAACAGCAATGGCAGTTCAAAATATTTGGATTTCACTAGTTGACAGTAAAAATATTGGCGGATATTGGAGCACACCAAAAAATATTAGTAAACTTAAATATTTTCTAAAACTTGATAAAAATGAAGAGTGTTTAGGACTATTCTATTTAGGAGTATATGACAAAATTAATAACCGAAATATCAAAAGAAAAAATATCAATGATGATATCATTTGGCATAATTAAATATTCAATATCTTTTCTTTTGAATAATTAACTTTAATTACCCTTTTACATTCAATTGAAGTATCATTGTAGAACATGATTTTGTTATTTTTGAATTGTGATTTGATTAAAAACTTATCACCAAAAAAAACAGAGTCTATGACTTTGACAGAGATGAGAGATTTATTATCAACAAAGATATTTTCAGGTCTTACTAAAATTGTTTTATCGTTAAGCTTAAATTTGTTGACATGTCCAAATAACTTAGCTGAATAAAGACTGCTAGGATTCTTATAAATTTTTTCTGGTTCGGAATAGTCAACAATTTTTCCATTTTTTAGAACTAAAATTTTATCAGAAATCTGAAGTGCGTCAGACACATTATGGCTCACAACAATCGTTGTAACATTCATTTTTCTAATTGTTTCTACAATAATCTTTTTTAGTTTTTCTTTTATTTGAACATCTAGATGATTAAAAGGTTCATCAAGCAACATCAAACTTGGTTTTCGTATGAGGGATCTTGCGACAGCTACACGTTGATTTTCACCTCCAGAAATTTGATGTGGGAATTTATTAAGTATTGTAGATATTTTGAGATTAGTGATGAGTTGATTAAATAGAATTTGATCATATTGTTTAAGATTGAATAAAATATTTTCATAAATACTCAAATGTGGAAATAAGGGGCTTTGTTGAAAAACAAATGATATTGGACGTTTTGAAACGGCTACACTAGTTATGTCAACAGAATTTAAAAATATTTTTCCTCGCTCAATGTTTTCTAGACCTGCAATACATCTCAATAAAGTTGTCTTACCTGAACCACTCTCACCAACAATAGAGACCAGTTCTCCCCTTCCTATGGTAAAACTGTTGGATTTAATAATCTTTGAATTATCAAAATATTTATCAATTTTTTTTATTTCTAAGTAACTCATGCTTGTTAAGAATATTTTGTGCAATAATTAATAGAATAGCACAAATTACGATTAAAGTTAGTGAATAAATACTTGATTGAGAAAGCATTTCTTCATTCGCATATTGATATGTTTGCGTAGCTAGTGTTTCAAAATTGAAAGGTCTCAAAATCAGTGTCAAGGGTAATTCCTTTGCAACATCAACAAAAATCAAAATTGCGGCATAAATTAATGCAAATTTACTTAAAGGAATGTGAAGCTTTAGTACACGTTGAATGTAGTTCATTTTTAATATTTTAGCTTGTTCATCTAATGTGATTGGTTGTCTATCAAAACTTGACTTTAGAGAAAAAAAAGAAACTGAAATGAATCTGAACAAATAAGAATATACAAGAACGGAAATTGAACCTATCAAAAAACCTGTTCCAATTCCTAAGTATTCAATACCCAACATTATTGATAAGCCAATTATTGCACCGGGAATAGCATATCCTGAAGTTAGAAGAATACTAAAAAAATTAGTAAAACTTGATTTATTAAATAAATTTGATTTTAAGATGTAAAAACTTGTGAAAACTATCAAAAAAGACGACAAAGTACCCAAAAAAATAGTATTAATAGTTGGTTGTATAATCTCAACAAAATTATAATTTTGGACGGAAGCAATAGCACCTTTTAAAACTAAGATAAATGGGAAAAAAAAGCCTAAAAAAACTGGTAAAAAAAGAAATATGTAATGATAAGACTTAATAGATTTTTTTCTAACACTACCTATTAATATTAATTTTGTTTTACTAATATTTTTTGACACTTTGCTAGCAATAACGTTTAAATAAAGAAAAAATAAAATAATTATAATTAGTATTAGTGATAAAAGCAGTGAAATATTTTTATTATCAAGAGAAAACCAATATTTGAATATTCCATTTGAGAATGTTTCAATACCAAAATAGTGAACTGCTCCATACTCATTAAACACTTCCATTATGACTAAAAGTAAACCAGAGTAAATTCCTGAAAATGAAAGAGGCAGAATAACCTTCTTTAAAATTTCAAATCTAGTTAAGCCTAGCGTCTTGGATAATTCCAAATAATTATTACCAATAAGATTAAATGATATGCGAGAAGTTACATATAAATATGGAAACAGTGAGAGAGCAAAAAATAATGAAAGAAATTCAATTTTGAGTACATCAAACATTATATTTATTTGTATCGAGCTCAAAAAATTAAAAAATAATCCTTGAAAACCAAAGAAATCAGCATATATGAATGACATGATATAACATGGAATTGACAATGGCAAAATCATTAGTAAATCCCAGACCCTACTATATCTCACATTATAGATTGATATTATATAGGCAGGAACTACTCCCAAAATTATAGAAAAAAGAGATGTAAAAAGAGCAATCTTGAGAGTGTTCTTTACGTACTCGACCAATTTAGAATTGATAAAATAGTTAATCTCCTCATAATTAATATCGAAAGAAAACCTTACTATAAATAAAATAGGTAATAGTAATACAAGAACTACTAGAAATGTAATCCCCGAAAAAAAATTTTTTTTAACTACTTCCAATCCGAATTCTCAAAAATTTCAACTGCACTTTTTCTGTGAATGCCAAGCATATTTAAATCAAGACTATCGATTCTGAATTCACCCCAAGCAGAAATAAGCTTTGATGGACTAACGTTCAAACTGACCGGGTACTCATAGCTGTTATCAGTGTAATAAGACTGAGCATAATCAGAGACCAAAAACTTCATTAGTAATTTTGCATTTTTTGAGTTTGGAGAGTTTTTTAATAATCCAACACCTGAAATATTAATATGAGTGCCTGATGTTGATTGGTTAGGAAAAAAAACATTGACGGTTTCTCCAACTAACTTATCATTATTATCACTTGAACTTTTTAATAGAGCTACATAATATGAATTTACTATTGCAATATCACCTATCCCCGCAGCTATAGCTCTCATCTGATCTCTGTCATTCCCCTTAGGCTCTCTTGAAAAGTTACTAACCAATTTGTCTGTCCAATTTCTTGCGATATTTTTTCCATCATTTGCAATCATAGATGATAATAATGCTTGATTATATGCATTTTTTGATGATCTAACCAAAATTCTTCCAGTCCATTTTGGCTGTGTTAAGGAATAATATGTAGATAACTCACTTGCGTCTACTCTGTCCTTGTGGTATACTATGACTCTCGCGCGGTAAGTTATTGGAAGCCAAAAACTATTTTTATCAAGTAGTTGTTTATTTATTGCGCTTGTAAATTCCCTGTAATTAAGTTTTTGAAACATACCAAGAGTTGAGGCTTTATATAATTTTCCTGCATCAACAGTGATAAGCAAATCAGCAGGACAATTAATACCTTCAATTTTTATTCTCTCAATTAACTCATCTGCACTAGCCTTTACAACATTCACTTTAATATTATGAATTTTTTCAAATTGTTCAAACAAGTCTTTGTCAACCTGGTAATGCCTTTTTGTGTAAACATTCACAACATCAGGATTTAACTTTTTATTATTACAGGAAACGAGGGATAGAAGAATAATTAGAGACAGAAGTTTTTTCATATAAATAGTTCAACTTAACATGGGCAAAAATAGCAATATTTTTAATATATTTTTTTAAATTTGTGTATTGACGTTTATCTATCCCCCGCGATGCCAACAAAATTTATATCTTCATTTTTCATGTTTTTTTCTTTGATTGCGAATTCTCAGATAATCTCATATGAACTCATTGAAAGCTGGACGACAAACGAAGTTAGTCAACTTTACTCTGACTATTCGATCCCACCAACAGTTGGAAACGTAACATATTCAGTAGATGGATATAAATTGAATTATCTTACTGAAGATTTTGACGGTGAAAAAGTTTTATGTTCGGGTTCAATATACTTTCCAAGAAATATTGATTGTGAACCTCCAATTCTTAGTTGGCAACACGGAACTATGGTCAATAACTTCTTTGCTCCATCAAATATAGGTAACACTGATAATGACTTAATTGGTGCTATTGGAGCCTCAAACGGATACATAGTAACTATGAGTGATTTTATAGGTTTGGGAGACGGTGAAGGTATTCACAATTATATCCATGCTAAAACACAAGCCACGTCAACAATAGATTTGATTTTAATTGCCAAAGAAATCTCAAATGAAATAATTGGAGTTGAGTCTAATGATCAACTATTTCTTTTTGGTTATTCACAAGGTGGGCACGCAACAATGGCAACAGTTAAAGAAATTGAAACATTTTTTTCTGATCAACTTCAAATTACTGCGTCAGCTCCAATGGCAGGACCCTATGATATGTCTGGAGCACAAAGAATCATGTTAGAAACAGGTAATTATTATCCAAATCCTGGATACCTTCCTTACATTATATTATCCTACAACAAAATTTACAATCTATATGATAATTTAAATGAGATTTTCAAAGCACCATTTACAAATATTGAGGAAATGTACAACGGAAACTACAGCATGTGGCAGATAAATAACTATATATGGGAAATAGCTCAAGAGAATTTTGGTATAAGTCCATATGAATTTTCTCCTATTAACATATTTAATGAAGATTATTATCAAAACTACTTGGAAGATGAAAATCACCCCTTTAGAGTTGCTTTGGCTGATAATAATGTATTTGATTTTATTCCCACGTCTCCTATGAGAATGTTACATTGCAGCGGTGATGATAATGTATCATTTGAAAATGCGCAAAATGCTTACAACTATTTTGTGGAAAATAACACCCTTAATATTGAATTAATTGATGGTGGGGACTACAATCATGAACAATGTGCCACAATAGCTATTATTGGAGCAAAAATGTGGATTGATTCTTATGCAGATCTTTGCGAAATAAATGTCAACTTAGAAAGATATTCAAACATAGAAGTTAAAAAAAGAACAATTGATGTGTTGGGTCGAAGTATTTCTAATAACAGAACTAATTTTAATTTCAAAATTGATGTACATGAAGACGGTAGGTATAATAAAAGAATAACTTTTTATTAAAAATACTACCTAACTAATTTTGCCAATTTTGATTTAATATTGTTATATGGTGGGTAAAGTAACTTCGCAATAGTAAAAGCTGAAAACTGAGACAAGACTGACTTCTCATTTGAAAACTCGATAAATCCCCGTCTTCTTCCTATTTTACCAAAACCGCTTTTATTAACGCCTCCAAATAATAAATAAGGATTCGAGTATTGAAGAATTGTATCATTGACAACCAAAGTACCAGAGGTGGTATTGTTTGTAACCTTTATTTTATTGGACTTGGATTTTGAGAATAAATATAGGGCTAATGGTTTGTCTTTGTAGTTTATATATTTTATTAAATCGTTGATATCATTATACTTAATTACAGGTAGAATTGGTCCAAATATTTCGTTATCGAGTAGGCAGTTATTTGTATTTTTCAATTTTACAATTTTCAATGGAAGACACAGCTTGTTCTTGGTGACCACTGATTCGTAAAAAATGTTTGACCCTTGTTTCAAAGATAAATTAACTAAATCATTGATTCTTTTGAAATGAAATGAATTAACGATCGAGGCGTAATCATTATTTTTTGAAAAAAAATTATTGGCTATATCTCTCAAGTGATTTAAGAATTTATCGTAGATACTTTCATGAACAAAGGTGTGATTTACAGCAATACAAGTTTGTCCAGCATTTAGAAATTTAGACCATAGAATTTTTTCAGCGGATGACTTAAGATTAGCTGTTTCATCAACAATACTATGATTTATACCCCCAAGTTCTAATGTAACTGAGCTAAAGTTATTTGCTGCTGAACGCATTACCTTTCTACCAACCTCTGGAGAGCCTGTAAAAAAGATATGATCAAATTTCATTGATATCAAGTACGATCCTATATTTTCATCTCCCTGAATAACCTTAATTTCTTCGCTATCAAACAAATCAGAAATCATTTTATCGATTAGAGAAGACACTGAAGGGGTGTGTTCTGAGGGTTTAATTATCACACAGTTACCAGCAGCTATGGCAGAAATTAATGGATTTAATGTCAAGTTAAAAGGGTAATTCCAGGGGGAAATAATTAAACAACAACCCTTTGGCTCATAATGTATTTTTGATTTAGTTGAAATTAAAAACCAAGGACTAGAAACATATTTTGGTCTTACCCAACGCTTTATATGCTTTAAATTAAAATCGATGTGATTTAAAATTGGATTTATCTCAGTTGAGTAGATTTCTGTCAAAGGCTTATAATAGTCTAATGAGCATGTTTCTGCAATAATTTCTTTATTTTTTAAAATCCAACTTTTAATACTTTTTATTTTAGTTATACGCGAAGAGATATTAGAGGAAACTAATTTCGTTGAATAAAATAATTTTTGTTTTTCAAGTATGTAATCTAAACTTTTCAATTTAAAATTATTTTTTTATCAACTGTTCCATCATCAAAAACCTCAATAATATATTTTGAGTTTAAATTTGATTTTTTCCCGAGAACATCAAAGCGAAATATTATTTCTTTGTCTGACTTTATATTATTGTTGATATTGAAAACATTACAAGAGGATTCACAATCTTCAAACGTTGTAAATGGTACAATACCACCACAGCCCCCCCATATTGTTTCTTGACATGATGATGTAGTTTGATCAAAATAAAATACTTGAAATGCACCATCGCACTCACCCTCATCAGGAGTTAAATCACAATTATCAGTAATAATTAAATCTGACCATTCACATTGAAACAAATCATAAAAACCTGTATATAAATGCAACGAAACAACAGAGGTTAACTCAGCATTATCTTGTATTGTAAGTATATGACTACTCGTGTTTGGAATACCAAAAAAATTAACATTTTCTACAGCAATAGTATCACCAAATGAATTAAATAAAATAAATCCTGGGTATGGAAAATTTGCAAAATCTGAATTTGACACATTGACTACTATTTCATTTACGGAACTTTGATATATTAAATCTATTGAAAGTGACGAACAATCTTCTAACTCAAATTCATCACAAATTTGATTATCATTTACATCATTTAAACAAATACATTCTCCTGAAATACAATTATAATATTCTTCACAAATTATATCAGAACACTCTTCCTCATCACATATGCCGTTAAAATTATTGTCATTAATGCACTCTCCATCACAGTTGTAAAAATCTGGAGGGTATTCACAAGAACCATCATCAAAACCTCCAGGGAGAATTGAAGAATCATAATTACACGCATTTGAATCAGTACAGCCCGATAAACAACTATTATTCCAAAAGATGTTTTGTGAGGAATCAGAAATTACATCATAATCTGCCCAGAAATTATTGCAATTTTGTTCATTGACAGAATAATCACACTCTTGAGTAATTTCATTGTAACAACATGGAACATGACAAAACCCACAATCATCAAAAACACCACATGAACCATCATCTATTATTGCATCCTGGTTAAAATTGCAAGCATAGGCATCGGTGCATCCTAAATCATCTGAATTACCTAAATAAGTATTTTCATCACCCTCTTCATATGGAACAAACGCAAATGGTAAGAAAAACATTTCGCAGGTTGTGTAATCACACCAATACATATTTTGGGGAGGAGAGTTTGGGTTGAATGGGTTACTTGATGTATTGTCATATGTAGCATAAGCATGAAGTGTATATCCTTGAGGAAGTTTAAGCAAAAACTGGGGTTGATAAAATGACTGCCAATTAAAATCCCATTGTGGTATACTGATGATTGGAATTGTATCACCGTCATTTTCGGCATATATAAGCCATGACTTTCCAATTAAATGCATGTGGGGAAGTACACTAATAATACTCATGTCGAATGGCACTTCATAGGACATGTAATGAGTATATATTTCATTTGCCGGAATTTGAAGTTCAGTATCTAAAAGAGTCAGTACTTCAACTTCTCTTTCAACAGGTTGTTCTTTGAAAAATAAATTAACTGAAGTTTGATCGTATTCATCTATCGAACTTGGAGCATAGTGGATTTGAATTGCAATATCAGAACCTTGAGGCAAAACCATACCTATGTCATTGTTCCAAACTGGAGGAGTCATTCCAGGCGTATAGCCAGCAGCAAATTGCGGAACACCAGGAACACAAAAACCACTCTCACACTCGTAACCATACTCAGTTGTTTGAGCGTCTAATTGTGCGCACAAGCCCTGAGTATCGATATTAATTATCACATGATGGACTGCTGATAAGTTACCGGGTATTATTTCAATTGATTTTAAATATTTGTCTTCGTTGAAATTGGTTTCAAAAACAAAAACTCTGTAATCATCTTGATTATTTCCCTCGATTAAATATTCTTCCTCCATAGTAAAAACTGCATCTGGAATTCCAATTTGGGACCCCTCAGGAAACTCTGGAATAATTGCTTCTAAATTTGGATCTCCTTGTAACATTCCTTCATTGACCCAGTCTGAAATAAGTTGTTTATCTTGATCGTTTAAAAATCTTTCTCCAACAAAATTTGAGTACTCAGGGTCAGCATGCCATGGAGGCATGTAACCGGTTGATGTCACATATTCAATCATGTAGCCCAGAGAAGAAACCTCATTGTAATTTGTGAATGGCATTGGACCTGGCCCTCCAACTCGGTGACATTCAGTACAGTTATTGTAGATAATTGGAGAGATATGTTCAGAAAATGTAACTTGCGTTAACAAAAATGACGGTAAAAGAAAAATAAGAAAAATGTTTTTCATAATTTAGAAGAAATTTTATCTAATAGAGATAAATATAATTAAAAAATACAGAAACCGATAAATTAAAACATATGAGAAGTACAATTACATGTGATATGGAAGGTGTTATTGAGACAATGAATGAAGGTGCAGAAAAAATATTTGGCTATAAAAAAGAAGAGCTCATAGGGAAAAAAAGAGTTTCTCTATTTTCTCCTGGTGAAATTGTTCTTCAAAATGTTGGAGGATGGCTTGAAACTGCTGTCAAGGACGGTGAATACAAAGGTGAAACATATTTTTTGAATAAAAAAGGTGAAAAAATAAATGCCAAAATTAGAATTACACCAACATTTAGAAATGGAAAAGATAATCCACAAACAGGTTATTGTGGTGTAACTGAGGTCATTGACAAAGAGGTTGATGTTCCAATCAAATTTTCAACCAAACTAATCAAAGGACTTGCAATTACAAGGATGCCGTTCACATCAGCTTCTCTTCTACCAATAGGTGCCGTAGGAGCATACTTTGCTGGTGTTGGAGATGGTCTGTTTAGTATTCCACTGTTCGTTCTTACATTTTTTGGTATATTAATTGCTCATTTAGCTATTAATGTCTTCAATGATTATTTTGATTACAAAGATGGAACTGACGACGCCAATACTGAATATTTTCAACAAATTTCTGGTGGAAGTAGAGCCATAGAATTAGGATTAATTTCTCTCAATGGCACTTTTAAGCTAGCGGTTATTCTCACATTAATCGCACTAGCAATCGGGGCATATATTTTCTTAAATGTTAATCCTTTGAACAGTAAGTATGTATTACAAATTTTACTATCTGGTCTACTACTGGGTTATTTTTACACTGCAAGACCGTTAAGGCTGGTTGCAAGAAGAGGTTTGGGTGAGCTGTCAATATTTTTATCTTTTGGTCCACTACTCACATTAGGAACTGGGTTTGCCATTTTTAATGGTGACTTTGCTAATAGTGAACATTTTGTGAATTGTATGTTAATAGGTATTCCAATGGGAATTCTAACAACAAATATTCTTTTAATAAATGAGTTCCCTGATATGAAAAGTGATGCCATGACTGGAAAAAATCACCTTGTAGTTACATTCGGAAAAAAAATAAGTTCTTGGATTTATTTATTTTTCTTAATACTTGCTGTGAGCAGCTCATTTTATATGTACAATAAGCTAAATAATGTCTATCTGTTGATCCCTACTGTATTTTGTCTACTTTTTGGGCTATATATATTTAGAAATATTTTAAAAAACTATGAAAGCAGATCATTAGTTGACTCAAACTGGAAAACAATAGGACTTCAAGCTATTTATTGCATAATAGTTCTTATTTGTCTATTGTTCTAACACATAAATAGAACTCATTTCATTCCTAGATAATACAAAAAAATGTTATTTTGAATGGGATTAAACGAAATAAATACGCTGAGTTAAATATGATTGGATAAGTTATAATAGTCCCTTAGCTGTTAAATAAAGAATGATAAGCCAAATCAAACCTTTTGTCAAAAAAAACATGAACAATGCTATGGCTACCAACCAACCTTTTTTTGAAATTAATAGTTTCAATCCTCCCTCAGAATAAATTTGTTTCCATTCTTTGAGCCAGCTAAGTGATAAAAATTTCATAAAAAAAATTGGTAAGTTGAACTTTTTAAAATGATGCGGTCTGGACGGGACTCGAACCCGCGACCCCCTGCGTGACAGG
This sequence comes from Flavobacteriales bacterium, assembly GCA_002863085.1. Classification (GTDB taxonomy): domain Bacteria; phylum Bacteroidota; class Bacteroidia; order Flavobacteriales; family TMED113. The sequence goes on along the minus strand of PKDT01000008.1, from coordinate 39,622 downwards.
CAGGTATTCTAACCAACTGAACTACCAGACCGTTATCATGAATGCAAATATATATTTAAATACATTTTTAACAAAAATATTATTGAATTATATTGTCTATGGCCATTTCATAACCACTTAATCCAAATCCTACAATACAACCAATACAATGTTTGGAAATCAAGGATTTTTTTCTAAAATCTTCCCTTGAATAAATATTTGAAATGTGAACTTCAATAACAGGTGTCGATATTAAACTAACACAGTCAGAAATAGCTACAGAATAGTGAGTGTATCCACCAGGATTAAATATTATGTAGTCATGAGTAAAACCAACTATTTGTAATTTATCTATGAGCTCACCTTCAATATTAGATTGAAAGTACGACAAATCTATATTTTTATATTTACTCTTAATTCCCTTAAAAAAATCATCAAAGGATTTACCACCATATTGTTTAATGTTTCTTTTTTCTAATAAATTAAGATTAGGACCATTAATGATAATTACTTTCATTATTTTTATTTAAAATCACAAATATATTAAATGAGTTGGGATAGGTGCATTGAAAAATATAGAAACTACATATTACTTGAAAGAAATCTTTCAGAAAATAGTGTAGAATCTTACACAAGAGATTTAAAGAAATTCATAGCGTATAATAAAAAAGTTGAACCAACTAAAATTAGACGTGAACATATAACCAACTTCTTGAATAAAATAAATGAAATAAAAATTAGTCCCAAAAGTCAAGCCCGAATGTTATCAAGTATAAGAGGTTTTTTTAATTTTTTAATATTTGAAAACAAGATATCATTACATCCATGTAAACATATCAAGTCTCCAAAAATAGGTTCGAATATTCCTGAAATTCTTTCTGTAGAAGAGATTGATAAAATTATACATTCCATAGATTTAAGTAAAAAAAATTCCGAGAGAGATAGAACAATTATTGAGTGTTTATACTCGTGCGGTTTGAGAGTTTCTGAGCTTATATCGCTAAAAATATCTGACATAAATTTTGATGATAACATAATAAAAATTATGGGTAAAGGCAACAAACAAAGAATTGTTCCACTTAGTAATACCCTCAAAAAGTATTTAAAAAATTACTTAATGTATTTCAGATCTAAAAAGGATACTAAAAAAGATAATTCTGATATTTTGTTTCTTTCTGCTAATAGTAACAAGCTTTCAAGGGTTATGATATTTAATATTGTTAAAAAATATGCAAGTCTTTCAGGTCTAAAAAAAAACATAAGCCCCCATTCATTTAGACACTCTTTTGCTACGCATTTGGTAGAAGGTGGTGCAGACTTAAGAGTTGTTCAAGAAATGCTGGGTCACTCAAATATCACAACTACAGAAATTTATACTCATTTAAGTAAAAGATTTTTAAGAGAGGAAATACTTAATTATCACCCTCGATCATAATAGGATTTAAAAAGTCTGATACAACCTCTGAAACATGTCTAATTGAGTGAACGCCATCAAGAGACGGACCAGCGCACCACACAGTTTTATATGTAACATTTTTAGCAGATTTTTTGAACATTTTTGTACCCTGAAACCATCTAAAAGCTTTAAAATATTTTTTTAAATATTTATTACTAAATAAAAACCTTTCAAATCTGTTGGCTTTGAGATTTAATTTTTTTACATATGGTGTATTAATTATTGTGCATTTAGAGCCACTAATTCTATCCGTAACTACAATATCATTAGCAGTGTAATCAACAATTGCTTGCTTATAATCATTGGAGATATCAGCCTCGTGAGTAGCAATAAAAGGTGTACCAATGGATACCCCACAAGCTCCTAAACTTAGCATCTTGACCATGTCTTTTCCATTTGAAACACCACCTGCCGAAATTACTGGGATATTACACTTATTAACTAGTTCGGGAATAAGTTTTTCAGGGGATAAATCGCCCAAGTGACCACCAGCCTTGTTATTTACAGCAATTATAGCGTCTGCACCAAGTGACTCTACCTTTCTAGCATATTCTAAATTCGTAACATCACAAAAAACTTTTATCCCTCGTGGCTTACACGCTTGAATTGTGGACTTGGGATTCCCTAGAGAAGTAATTATATAATCAACACCTGATTTAATACAAACCTTGAGTTGTTCATTTTTTTTATCATTGAATTTATTTACAATTAAATTTATTCCGATTGGACCATTAGACTGGGCTTTAAATTCCATGATAGAAGCCTCAAGTTCATTTAAACTCCTGTAATTTAAGGCCGGGATACATCCCGTAATACCTGAATTTGCTGCCTCAATTGCCATTTTTGTGTTTGAAACAAGAAACATGGGTGCTTGAATTATTGGATAGTCAATATTTAATATTTTTGTTAGTTCAGTCTTTAAAATTTTGTTCATTTTTAAAATAAAGAAGATTTTTTGTTACCCAGTATTTGAATCCCAGAACTAGAAAGTGGTGTTTTTTATAATTAACCATTTTTCGTTTATATAAATTTGGAAGAAATAATTTATTTAGAATGGATAGAAAATAAAATAGATAATACATAAATTATAAATAATTTGAAGTAAATTATATTAATAAAAATATAAAAAAAAGTTGAATGGAAGGAATAATCGTGAGTCTTAAGGGTTTTTTTATTGAACTCGAAAATCCTGTTCTACAAGCATTTGTTGGTGGATTATTCACATGGATACTAACAGCTATTGGAGCGTCATTGGTATTTTTTTTTAAATCAGCGAATAGAAAAGTGCTTGACATGTGCTTAGGTTTTACTGGCGGAGTGATGATTGCAGCAAGCTTTTGGTCACTTCTATCACCAGCGATTAAAGCTGTTGAGATACAAAAGGAACTTGGAATTACTACATTACCAATTTGGTTCGCTCCAGCTACCGGGTTTTTTTTAGGGGCAATCTTTTTATATTATCTTGATAAAAAAATTCCTCACCTTCATCTGTTCAACCCAGTAGAAAAAGCCGAAGGACCAAAGACCAATCTCAGGAAAACCGAACTTTTAGTTTTAGCAATAGCTCTACATAATATTCCAGAAGGTCTAGCGGTTGGAGTGGCATTCGGCGCCATAGCTTCAGGAATGGATATAGGCATCGAAATCGGCAGTGCAATTGCACTTGCGATAGGTATGGGCATACAAAATGCACCTGAGGGGTTCGCGGTCTCTATGCCACTAAGAAGACAAGGTCTAAGTAAATTCCAATCATGGAAATGGGGACAACTCTCTGCAATTGTTGAACCCATTTTTGCTGTAATTGGAGCAGCAATAGTTTTATTAATTTACCCTATTTTGCCTTACGCACTTGCATTTGCTGCAGGTGCGATGATTTTTATAGTTGTTGAAGAAGTTATTCCTGAAAGTCAAAGTGGTGGAAATACTGACATTGCTACGTTAGGATTGATTTTTGGCTTTATAGTTATGATGATATTAGATGTTTCATTGGGATAATTTATATGAAAAACAGATTTAAAATTATTTGTAATAACAAAAAAGCATATTTCTCATACCTGATTAGCGGAAAATTTGTTGCTGGAATTCAGTTAAAGGGTGCTGAAATAAAATCAATTAGAATTGGAAATGTGAATATAAATGAATCCTACTGTCTGGTAAAAAATGATGAGATATGGATAAAAAATATTGACATTACACGCTACAAATTTTGTCAAGATCCTGAGTACGTTGCAAGAAGAGATAGAAAACTATTACTTAACCAAGTTGAAATTAAAAAGATAAAGAAGGATATCAACGAAAAAGGTATGTCACTAGTTCCAACAAAGTTAGTAATTAATGAAAAAGGTTTTGCCAAACTTGAGTTGGGAATAGGTAAAGGAAAAAAATTATTTGACAAAAGACAAGCTATCAAAAAAAGAGATGCAAAAATGGAAATTGCTAGAAAAAAAAAGGGAGAAATTAATTCTCCCAATTTTAAAAAGATGAGTAGCGATTAAAAGTAAAAATTCATCTTTACAAGTGTATTGTTAGAGTTATTTCCAATATTAAATGTAGTTTCTCCGTCTGTCACATGCATAATTGCACCATAATGGTACTCAGCACCAAGTGAAACCTTTGGCATGAAAAAATATTCACAACCTATGAATAAAGATGATATAATATGCATGTTGTATCCATCATCATAAGTTATTGTGGGAATTGATATCCACTCCCCACTATTAATTTTTTCCCCAATTCCAATAAATCCATAATATCCCCATTTTCCCTGGAGCCTGGTATCACCCTTTCTATTTTCTAGGCCATAACCAAGTCCAAAACTCCATGTTTCTGATGAAGTATCAAAATTTGCACCTATAGTATATCTATGTGCTTTTTTTTCTGACGAAAAATTACGTATATGAAAATATAAATCATCTCCAAATGTAGGTGTTGAGAAATCGTTATTTAAACCGTTAAAAACATCTGTTATGTAATTTATTACAGGATGAATCGACATACTTATGGACCAATCTCCCTTTTCAGGCAAAATACTTTCACCATATTTTGAGTGCATGGACTGAGACGAACTGAATAAGTGAATAAAAAATACTAGTTTAAATAATATTAGCTTCATTAATAAATATTTTTACGCAAATTATAGAGTTTTAAGTTGCTCAAAAACTTAAAAATTAATTATTTAGATTACAAAGTCAAATGACTAAAATGTGTATCTAAATGCCCAAGCAAGACCAAGTTTAGACTGAGATTCATTATTCCCTTCTGTGCTAATTTCTGCACCTGGCATAGTATACTTTATCATCGGTTCAAACCATAATTTGTCATCAAATCCAAGCTTTAATGAAACACCACCGGCTAAGTAAGTGTCAGGATCATCATACCCATCTCCCATTTTTAAACCTCCTTCAACAAACATGTTATCTTTGGCATAGTATCTCAAAGAACCTCCCCACGTAAAGTCTCCTTCAACTCTTTCTTTGTGTGTTTCTCCATTTTCATGAATATGCTCCTCTTTGTAGTCCATGCCCATTTCAAAATCAAAACTCAATAATAATCCATCAGTAGCAAAATAACCAATGTTAGCATTAGCGTCTGGAGCAGTAAAATCACCACCTGCACCAAAAGACCACTGTCCTTGTTCTTGAGCAAATGAAACTAAACTGATCGCAAAAACGAATAGAGATAAATTTATTTTTTTCATAGTATGTTAATTTAAAGTTTTATTAAAATTCGAAAAATATTCAAAAGATTTAACATTTGTTTTAAAATACATACAAACAATAGATTGTTAATAGACTGGTAAGTATGAAAATTTAATGTAAAAAAAAAGGGGAGCAAACTCCCCTTTTCTCTAACAAATTTGATTATTATAGATTAAATCTAAGACCCCAAGCTAATTTTGGGTTAAAATCTTCAATGTTATCTAAAACAATCATAGGCTCGAATTGTAATTTCCAAATGCCTAGAGCTTTAGTCCATCCAGCAGCAGCGCTAACGTAATACTCTCTTTCACCTGAATCAGCATTAGCTGCAGAGAAAGTATTAGCTTGAATAAACATATTATCACAGAAACCTGTATAATATCTTGCGCCAACTGTAAAGTCATCCCAGTTATCCATACCTAATGACACCATGATGTCATCAGACATAAAGTAACCAATGTTAGCTTTACTATCCATTGGACGATTTACGTTTAAATCATTGATCGCGAACGACATCTGACCAAACGTTACTGCACTAAACATAAGTGCGAAAACAATAATTAAATTTTTCATAATTAAATAATTTTAAATTATTAATGGCACAAATATATATTGGGTTTTTTTAAATGGTAAAAAAAAAATCACTGTTTTATAAACAAACAAATGTTAAAAAGATTAATAAGTAAACATCGTTCACCTCAGTTATTTTTTGTTTCTGAGAAATGGAACAAATTTAAAGTTTTCATACTCTATTTTTTTTAAGATACCGTCAGCATGCTTTACAATTACTGTCATCATTTGTTCCTCATGACCTATTGGTATGACAATAAACCCACCTATTTTTAGTTGATTAATAAGCTCTGGAGGTAGTTCTGTGGCACCGCATGTAACAAGAATTTTGTCAAACGGAGAGTCTTCTTTAATTCCAAGATATCCATCTCCATGCTTTAGTTTTGGAAAATAATTAAGTTTTTTTAGTAAACCTTTAGCTTTTTTATACAAGTTCATATGTCTTTCAATTGAAAAAACTTTAGCGCCCATTTCGCATAGAACTGCTGTTTGGTATCCAGAGCCTGTTCCTATTTCTAAAATTTTATCGTTTTTTTTCACATTCAAAAGCTCTGTTTGAAAAGCAACTGTATATACACTAGAAATTGTTTGGCTATCGCCAATCGGAAAAGCCTTGTCTTGGTAAGCAAACTCTAAAAAGGAGGAGTCTAAAAATAAATGTCTTGGAACATTTTTAATAGCATTTAAAACAAGCTCATTGGTAATATCTTTTTTGTCGGTAAGATAATCAACCAATTTTCTTCTCATACCCTTGTGACGAAAATTATCAATCATTTTAAACTTTTAAAAAAAGAAACATATTTAAATATAAAAATAAAGTACTTTTGAACAACATTAAATGCAAATTAAAATGAACCTCGGGATTCTGGGCGTAGGAAGTTTCGGTAAAAAACATATAAATGTTTTAAAAAATATACAAGGAATCAAAATTATTGGATTCTACGATCCTGATAAAAAAAAATCTATTGAGGTTGAGAAAAAATTTAAAATCAAGAGTTTTAAGTCTGATGTCGATCTAATCAAAAATTGTGATGCCATCGACATTGTGACAAACACCAGAACCCATCATCATTTAATTAAATTATGTATCAAACATGATAAACATATTTTTGTTGAAAAACCAATATGTTGCACCCAAGACGAAGTTGATGATTTAAAACATTACGGACAATCATATAAGAAAATTATTCAAGTTGGACATATTGAAAGATATAATCCAGTTTCAAATATTTATGAACTTGAAAACACCAATTTTATTGAAATAAACTCCTACAGAACTGGAATTCTGAGTCAACGAAATAAGAAGAATTCAATTATTTTAGATTTAATGATACACGATATTGACTTTATTCTTAATATAGTTGGAAGTGATATTGAAAGCATCAGCTCTAGAAAAGATAATAAAGAAGGTGACGAATACGTTGAGAGTATAATTATATTTAAAAACAAAAAAATTGCAAAACTAACAAGTGAAAGAGGAGTGAACAAAAATAGCTACAGAGTAACCAAAGTAATATACAAAGATAAACTTATTGAACTTGACTTTCTAAACCGCAAAGTTAACTTACTTGAGTCAAACCAATTAAAAAAAATAATTGAGACAGACGATAAAATTAATCCACTTGAAAGCGAATTGACCGAATTCTACAACAATGTGCTTAAAAATAAAAAACCAAAAGTCAGCTTATTTGATGGTTGTAGGGCCGTTGAAATTGCATTAAAAATTGAAAAAAAATTAAACAATAATATTTTGTAGTAATGAAACATATAAAATTATTTTTTATATACATACTTTTAACTATTTCTTGCGAAAATATAGACTCATCAATACCTTCTTATCTTGAAATAAATAATTACGAAATTGAAAATAACAATCAATCCTCGGTTCCTCATTCTGAAAATTATTTATCTCATAACATTATTGACTGTTGGGTAACAATTAACGGACAATTTATTGGTGCATTTGAAATTCCTTCAACAATTCCAGTTTTGATGGAAAATACAAATACAATTGAACTAAGTCCTGGAATTAAGGTCAATGGAATTTCATCATCAAGAATTAAATACCCATTTTATGAAAAATTTCTAATTACGTCTGAACTATTAAAAAATAGCTCTATTGAAATTAACCCAACAACTAACTACAAAAAAAATATAAATATAATTTTTGAAACATCAGGATCTTTTGAACAAACTGGCACAATGTTTGAAAATGGTGATATTAGTGACACATCTGTAGTCAGACAAAATCATGAAGTGTTTCAGGGCCAATTCAGCGGTGCAATATTTTTAGATAGTTTAAATAGTAGATTCGATATTAGAAATATTGATTTTTTAGATATTCCACTTAATACTTTCATGGAGCTAGATTTTAAATCAAATATTTCATTTAACGTCGGAGTGATTATACAAAACGCAGGGAATTTGGAAATCAAGGAAGAATTAATTCAACTGTACCCCACAAATGAATGGAAAAAAATATATCTCGACTTATACCCACTTCTATCTGGAGGAAATATCTACTCTAATTTCAAAATATACTTAGATGGTCAATTTGACAATAGTGTTGAAAATAACGCGATCTACTTTGATAACTTAAAACTTATACACGGCGAATGAAAAAAGAATATTTCAAAAGAATTTTCTTTGATATTTTTTCAGCTATGTTTTCTTGGTTGTTATTTTTTTATTACAGAAAAACTGAAATTGAAAACTACGATTTTAATTTAACCTGGACTCTAATTATTGGAACGATTAGTGTTACTACTTTTTGGATAGCTCTCTATACTATTTCTGGTAATTATATTGATGTAAGAAGGGTGTCAAGACTAAACGAATTTTTGAAAACATTGTTACAATCTGTAATCGGATGCTTATTATTATTCTTCTTTTTAATTATTGACGATTTTGAAAACTATTCAAACCACTTTCTTTACTATAAATCTATAATAGCATTATTTATTTTTCATTTCTCATTGACATATTTATTTAGATTTCGTGTTGCTGAAAATGCAATTAAAAAAATAAAAAACGGTGTCGTAAAATTTAACACATTATTAATTGGAGATAGTGACTCAATTGTTGAAAGCTACAACGTTATGAAAAAAATTTCAAAAACTACCGGAAATCATATAGTTGGTTATTTAGAATATTCGAACAAATCGTTAAGTAATTTTGAATTAAACAAACTTGGCAGTATTAATAATCTAAATGATGTGCTTAATTCCTTTCAAATTGAAGAAGTTATCTTAAATCCCAAAAAAAATGATCTTGAATCTAACATTAATATGATAAATGATTTGATCTACAATGATATAATTACAAAGATCCCTAGTGATGTAAAAGATTTAATTTCAGGTAAAATAAAAATGCAATCATTTTTTGACACACCATACATAGAAATTAAGCAAATAAAGATGCTTCATTTTGAATCTTTTTTAAAAAGATTTTTAGACTTACTAATTTCTGCTTCAGCATTAATTCTTCTTTCTCCGTTATTGGTTTTTATTTCGATAGTGGTAAAACTATCTTCAGAGGGTCCGATATTTTACTTTCAAGAGAGACTAGGCATAAACTCAAAACCCTTCAGAATAATAAAATTTAGATCAATGAAAATTAATGCTGAGGTTCATGGACCTTTACTTTCAAGTAAAGATGACCAAAGAATAACTAAATGGGGTAAAATTATGAGAAAATTCAGACTAGATGAACTTCCTCAATTCTATAATGTACTAATTGGTGAAATGTCACTAATTGGCCCAAGACCTGAAAGAAAATATTTCGCAGAGCAAATAATTGCAAAAGCTCCCCAATATAAATTGGTCTATAAAGTTAAGCCTGGAATAACTTCGTGGGGAATGGTGAAATTTGGATATGCTGAAAATGTTGAAGAAATGATAAAAAGATTGCGATATGATTTGATTTATCTTGAAAATTTGTCGTTAATTAGTGATTTTAAGGTTTTTATTTTAACAATTATTATTATTTTGCAAGGCAGAGGCAAATAATGTAAAAAATTTTATACTATGAAAAATATATCTGTTATAGGTTCAGGAACAATGGGTAATGGAATAGCCCACTCTTTTGCTCAGATGGGGTATAACGTAACTCTACTTGACATTTCATTACAAAATTTAACTAAAGCAAAAGAAACTATTTCAAACAACCTAGATAGAATGATTAAGAGAGAGAAAATCTCAGAAAATGAAAAGAAAGAAGTATTAAATAGAATCATGTTTGTTAATGAATTCAATGATAAAATTGAAAACAGTGATTTAGTAGTTGAAGCTGCTACGGAGTCAAAAAAAATAAAACTGGAAATTTTCAATAAACTTGATAAAGTTTGTAAGCCCGAGACCATATTAGCGTCTAACACATCCTCTATTTCCATTGAAGATATTGCAAATTCTACTAATAGAAAAGACAAAGTAATTGGAATGCATTTCATGAACCCAGTGCCGTTAATGAAACTTGTTGAAGTAATAAAATCTAAATTTACTTGTGAGGAGACGATTAAAAAAACTTTTGATCTATCAAAAAAACTAAATAAAATACCAGTTTTAGTAAATGATTCGCCTGGTTTTGTTGCTAACCGCATATTGATGCCCATGATAAACGAAGCAATTCATACACTTGATGAAGGAGTTTCAGGTGTTGATGAAATTGATACTGTGATGATCTTAGGCATGTCTCACCCAATGGGGCCATTACATCTTGCTGACTTCATTGGTCTTGATGTTTGCCTATCTATTCTTGAAGTTCTTCATGATGGATTTAAGAAAGAAAAATATAAGCCAAATCGGTTGCTAAAGGAGTTGGTCAATGCTGGTGATTTAGGAGTTAAGACTAAGAAAGGATTTTATGACTATTCTAAAGGTGTCAAAAATAAATTTATAAATAAAAGATTTATAATCTAATTATTACAATTTTCTTTAATTATCTTATCAATATAAATATCCTCTGTAACCGAAACTGGGTCAAATTTATTTTTTAAACTTCCTTGATAAAATTTAGCCAATCTGTTCCAAAGAATTGCTTGAAAGTTTCCTCTGTAACTTTTTACTAGTTGATATGCCGTCAATTTGAATTTCCTGTGAATTAACTTGGTAAGTATCACGCCCTCTTTTCTGGTTAATTTTTTTATATTTTTACTAAATCTTTTTATTATATCTTTTTGTTTTTTTCTTGAGTATTTTCTTTTTTTCTTTTTCTTTTCAATCAATGATAAATTTAAATCTACCTCATTTATTACTAATTCAATTGAGTCAATATAAGGAAGAACACGCATAACTCTTCTTTTAAGTTTTTCATATTCAAAAACACTTAAATTATTAGATTGAGTGTCAATAATTTGTACTTCATCTAATTTGATAGTAGAATCAATTTGAGCTAATAAGGAAAAACTATTTATGTATAAAATCATAAATAATTTAATTATATCTATATTGTTATTAAAAAAAATCATAATTGAAAATTATTAATAATGTATCAAACTATTATTGAAAAAGATAAATTAATTTCATTAGATGAAAATTCTCACAAATACTCATTACTAAATTCAAATATTGAATTTCGAAGTGTTACGGAATTCATTGGAGACTTTTTTGAAAAGTTTGATGAGATAAAAGTTGCTAAAAAATTAACGAATTATGGTAAATTTAAAGGTCTAACAACTAGTGAGATTTTGAAAGATTGGGAAAAAAGAAGAAATGATGGAACATTAATTCATTATGAGATTGAGAAATATATAAATAATTTTAATTCAAGAAATTTTACCGATAATGAAAAAAGAGTTGATGAACTAAATTTAAAATCAAAGCAAGCAATTAAATTTCTAAACGATTGTGATATTTTTAAAAACAATTTAATTTTTCCTGAGGTTAAAATATTTTCTGAAACACTAAAATTAGCAGGAACGATAGATCTTTTGATATATAATAAGCCAAAAAACATTATTTCATTAGTCGACTGGAAAACTAATGAGAAAATAAAAAAAATTAGTTATCGAAACGGAACAAAAGAACCCACACTAGATATTGGAGATTGTAGTTACAATAAATACGAACTTCAACTTACGATGTATAGATACATCCTTGAAAAGTATTACGATGCTAAAATAAATGGATTGTATATTCTTCATTTAAAAGAGAATAATTACAACTATCTAAATTGTGATTACAAGTTTGAAATTATATCAAGAATGATAAAACATGATAAATAAAATCCAATCCGAAAAAAATGATTAAACCCAACAAAAATATTCAATCTCATAAATTCATTAACAAGCTGACTAATGACATTGAACTGCTGGAAAGACTAATTTCAAAAAATATTCTTGAAAAAAAGCAAAGAATTGGAGCAGAACAAGAATTTTGTTTAGTTGACGACAATCTTAGACCAAACCCGATCAACGACAAGATTGTAGAAAAACTGAGTGATGAAGGTTTTGTGACAGAAATAGCAAAATTTAATATGGAACTCAACATTGACCCCATAGATCTTAATTCCAATTCATTTAAGAAGTTGGAAAAGGTATTGTTGGACAAAATATTAATTGCTAGAAGCGTATCTAAAAATTTCGATTCTGAGTTGATTTTGACTGGCATGCTTCCAACAGTTCGAAAATTCGATTTGAGGTATGAGAATATAACTAACAACAGAAGATATTTTGATTTATGTGATTCAATTAGTGCTTCAAGAGGAAAAAAATATAAAATAAGGATATCGGGAATTGATGAATTAATATTTCAGCATGATTCACCGCTCATTGAAGGCTGTAACACAGGATTTCAATTTCATTTACAAATCGACCACGAAATATTTCACAAAATGTATAACATTTCACAATTAATTGCTGGTCCAGTTTTATCAACATGTGTCAATTCACCTATGTTATTTGGAAAAAGACTTTGGAACGAAACAAGAATTGCTGTATTTCAACAAGCAACAGACACTAGAATCGTAGGCAATTATCACTTAGAAAGTTTGCCAAGAGTAACATTTGGAAATCAGTGGCTTAAGAAATCATTAATTGAAATATATAAAGAAGATATTACAAGATACAAAATACTGCTAAAAAATCTGACCCAAAAAAATTACTCAATTGAAAATCAAAATCTCCCAAACCTAAATGCTTTAACACTACATAACTCAACCGTTTACAGATGGAATCGACCATGTTATGGTATTTATAAGAATAAACCAAGCATTAGAATTGAGAATAGAATGTTACCATCTGGTCCGTCAATTGTTGATGAAGTTGCAAATTCTTCCTTCTGGTTAGGACTAATGATGTTCTACAAAGAAAATTACAGTGAAGATTTTGAAAAGCAAATGAAGTTTGATGATGCTAGGATAAATTTTTACTCTGCTGCACAACAAGGTATTGATGCAACTTTCAGATGGTTTGGTAAAAGGGTTGATGCAAGAAAATTAATTTTAAACGAACTTATTCCAAAAGCTGCAATCGGTCTGTCTCATGTTAAAATTAATCCAGAGGACATCAACAAGTATCTTAAAATAATAAAAGATCGTACAATCAGTCGTCAAAATGGAGCAAGATGGATAATTGACTCATATGACTCACTGAATTCTAAATATTCTAAGCAAAATACACTCACAACAATTACATCCCATATAATTGAAAATCAAAAAAATAATATACCTGTACATAACTGGAACACTCCGAAGAATTGCGTTGTCATCAACAATCCCTCAAATCTACTCGTAGAGGAATGTATGGAAAGAGATATATACTCAATAAATGAAAATGACATTTTTGAACTTGCATACCAAATAAACAGCTGGAATAAAAAAGATTTTATGGTTGTAGTTAATGAAAAAAAACATATTTCTGGAATACTAGACAAAGATATCTTCAATGATAAAAATTACACCTCAAAAAAAAATAAAATAGTTATCAAGGAATTAATGAAAAAAAAACTAACTACAATAAAACCATATAAAACCATAGGACATGCTTTAAGAATAATGAGACAAGAAAAAATTGAAATTTTGCCAGTCGTTGAGGATGGGTTGTATATCGGAATTATTCAAAAACAAAAACTAATACAATATGAAATTAAGGAGAATAAATTCGAAAAGGATGTTGGTGATAACTATGAAAGAATAATTGGTAATATTCATAGTAATAATAAGAAAACTGTAATATTTGTTTCAGCTATTCATGGAAATGAAGATTCGGGAGTCATTGCCTTAAAAAAATTTTTTAAAAACGTAAAAGAAAATGCTACTCAAATTGAGGGAACAGTTGTTGGCTTGATAGGAAATTTAAAAGCACTCTCAAAAAATAGAAGATATATTGATGAAGACTTAAACAGATTATGGAATAAAACTATTTCTAAAAGTAAATACAACTCTGAAGAAAATGAACTTTTAGTATTAAAGGGTTTAATTGACAAAATAATCACTGCAAAAAACAAAAATGATATATTAATTGTTGATCTTCATAATACATCCTCTTCAAACGGAGTTTTTACTATTGTAAATAATGAATCAGAAGCAAAAATTGCAAACTGTCTCAAAGTACCAACTGTAAATAATCTTTTAAATAAAATAAAAGGCTCGTTTGCTGAATATTATAATAAGAATGGAGTAAATGTGATAGTTTTTGAAGGAGGTGCCATTGGAGACCCTGTATCTGTAAATAATCACCTAGCTGGAATTTGGAAGATTTTAGAAAAGAGAAAGTTTATAAAAACAAAGGATATACCTCAGGAGGTAATTGATAAAATTGAAAAAATGAAAAAATTTTCTGAACCAAGTTTAGGTGATTATAAACTTAAATATATTCATAAAATTTCTAGTAATGATGATTTTTTAATGAATCCAAACATGTTTAACTTTCAAAAAATTTTAAAAAATGAAATTATAGCTCACGACAAAAGTGGACCAATATGCTCTCCTATTTCTGGATACTTGTTAATGCCGCTGTATCAAAATAAAGGAAATGAAGGTTTTTATATAATTGACAAGTAAAACTAAAATCTAATTTTTGACAAAAGATCGACAAGCCTTGAAGAATAACCATATTCATTATCATACCAACCAACAACTTTGACCATGTTTCCAGAAACATATGTCAATTGAGAGTCAAAAGTACAAGAGAATGGACTTGACTTTACATCAATAGAAACAATTGGATCATTTATGTATTTCAACAGCCCGTCAAGGCTACTCTTTGAGGCATTCTCATACAGTGAATTAATAAAATTTTGTGAACTACTATTTTTTAAAAAAAATGTTATGTCTGTTAACGAACAGTTGTTCACAGGTACTCTAATTCCACACCCTCCAATCGTTAGGTTAGGAAAAATTTTTGAGAGTGCTTTGGCCGCTCCTGTGGTAGTGGGAATTATTGAACTAGGTGCTGATCTAGCTCTTCTTAAATCATTATGAATTGAGTCATGTAAGTTTTGATCGCCTGTAAAAGAGTGAATAGTTGTTACATATGCGCTTTCGATTTTTAAATTTTTATTTATAATATCAATCATAGGTGCTGCACAATTAGTAGTACATGAGGCATTTGAGATAATATCAGCCGAAAAGTCAATTTTAGAATCATTAACGCCAAGAACAACCATTGGAATCTTTTCGTCATTTGAAGGTGACGTTAATATTACTTTTTTGGCACCATTAGTAATATGGTTTTTAAGTTGATCATATGTTTTATAATTTCCCGAACATTCAAATACAACGTCAATATCAAAAGTACTCCAAGGGATTTTACTAAGTTTGGGAATATTGACAATCTTAATCTCTTTACCATCTATTAAAATAGATTTATCATTCCATGAAACTTCTTTAGGAAACCTCCCGTGAATGGTGTCATATTTTAAAAGATGACTCAACGTCCTTGGTGGTGCCAAGTCATTTATTACAACAACCTTGTAATTAGGATTATTTGAAAGTAGCCTGAGTAAAACCCTTCCTATTCTACCAAATCCATTAATTGCAATTTTTTTCATATTTCAAAACAAATGTTTTTCAGCATGATAAGACGATCGAACTAAAGGACCGGACTCGACGTATTTGAAACCCATTTTTAAACCAATTTTCTTGTACTCATTAAACTCTTCAGGAGTAATAAATCTATTTACTGGAAGGTGTTTTGAAGTTGGTTGTAGATATTGTCCAAGGGTCAATATATCAACTTTGACATTCCTTAAATCCTTCATTGTTTTTATGACTTCCTCTTTTTTTTCGGATAGACCAAGCATTATTCCTGACTTTGTTCGTTCAACACCAGCTTTCTTTAGCTCATCAAGCACAAATAAGCTTCTATTGTATTTCGCTTGGATCCTAACTATTGGAGTTAATCTTTCAACTGTTTCCATATTGTGTGAAACAACCTCAGGGCGAGAACTAGCAAGTTTTATTATTATATCTTTTTCACCCTTAAAGTCAGGTATCAAGGTTTCTAAGGTTGTTGAAGGTGATAACCTTCTGACAGCGTCAATTGTAGCAATCCACATTGACACTCCTCCATCTTCTAAGTCGTCTCTGTCAACAGATGTAATTACACAATGTTTAACACTCATTAATTCTACAGACCTAGCCACTTTTTCAGCTTCAGACCAGTCAACTGGCTTGGGTTTACCAGTAGCAACTGCGCAAAAACCACATGATCTGGTACATATATTTCCCAAAATCATAAATGTTGCAGTCCCAGCACCCCAACATTCACCCATATTAGGGCAATTTCCACTTTCACATATCGTGTGCAAATTATGATTGTCAACAATTCTTCTAAGATTTGTAAAATCTTTTCCTGAGGGTAGTTTTACTCTCAGCCAATCTGGTTTCTTTTTTCGTATTTTATAATTATGGTTTGAATTGATTGTGTAGACATTTTTATTCAAATCGATTTTTGTCCAACTCTGGGTAGGTTTTGAAACTTTTTTTTCCACGAATTAAAATAAACTAAATGTATTAATCATTTAAACTTACACTAATTTCATTACTAGAAATGTCAGGGCTATCAACTAATCCTGGACAAGGAGTTGGATAACCAATTGTATAGCAAGACTGAAAAATAAAAAGAAATGAAATTAGTGATAATATTAAAATTTTTTTAATCATGGTTAAGATCTTTATTATATAAATGTAATAATTTTAATTAAAAGATATATGTTTATATATAAATATCATCCTAATAATTATGAACAAACAAATGATAATATATGGAATTAGGCCTGTACTTGAACTATTAAGATCTGATAAAGAGGTTGAAACAATTTTTTTACAAAAAGATTTAAAGTCTGAATGGGCCAGTGAAATTAAAAAAGTTTCAAAAGAAAACTCTATTCCACTAAAATTTGTCCCAAAATTCAAACTTAATAAACTAACAAAAAAAAATCACCAGGGTGTAATTGCTATAGGTTCGATTATAAGTTACCAAAACTTTGAAAATGTTCTCTCTTGCGAGTTTGAAAAAGGAAATGATCCAATTTTTATCTTACTTGATAGAATAACTGACGTAAGGAACTTTGGTTCAATATGTCGAAGTGTCGAAGCTAACGGGATTACTGGAGTAATTATTCCTAATAGAGAGTCTGCTTTAATTAACGAAATAGCTATGAAAGCTTCCGCAGGTGCACTAAACAATATAAATATATTTAGAACCGACAACTTTAGAGGACTATTAAAATATGCGAAAAACTGTGGATTATGTATAGTAGGTTGCTCTGAAAAAAGTAATAAAAATATTTATGAAGCAAGTTTAAACAAACCAAGTATAATAATAATCGGCTCCGAGAAAAACGGAATTTCAGATAATTTACTTTTAATTTGTGATGAAATTATTAAAATACCAATATCAGGAAAAACATCATCACTCAACGCTTCTGTAGCAGCTGGAATTGCATTGTATGAACAGAAAAGGCAGTTTTCAACTAGTTAGAAAACTTTTTTATCATAAGATCAGTTGTTGTGGATCCTGGTCTTTCAATTGGCATTCCTAAAGCACGACTCCAAATAAGTTGAGCCATTATTCCTAAGGACCGAGAAACACCAAATAAAACGGTAAAGAAATCATATTCAGTCATTCCATACTTTAACAATAGTACACCTGAGTGAGCATCAACATTTGGCCAAGGATTTTTCACCTTTCCTGTTGACTCAAGAATTGATGGAACGACTTCATATACCCTACTCACAAGAAGAAAAAGTTCATCGTCTGGAAGATATTTCAATGCAAACTCACGTTGTGCAGTATATCTGGGGTCTGTTTTTCTTAAAACAGCATGACCAAAACCAGGAATCACTTTACCCTCGGATAGTGATTTTTGAACATATTCTGAAATATTGTCTCTGCTTGGCAGGCCTCCACCGAGTGATTCTTGCATTTCTAACAACCACCTAACAACCTCTTGATTGGCTAACCCATGCAATGGTCCGGCTAGTCCATTCATACCTGCAGAAAATGAAATATATGCATCGCTTAATGCAGAGCCGACCAAGTGAGATGCATGAGCAGATACATTTCCTCCCTCATGATCAGAGTGAATTGTCATATACAACCTAATAAGATCTATAAACTCTGAATCCGAAAAACCTAACATATGGGCAAAGTTTTTAGACCAATCAACACCTTTAATGGGTTCAATATATTTTTCGTTATGATAGATTCTTCTATAAATATAAGCCGCAACACGTGGAATTCTCGCAATGAGATCAAGTGCATCTTCAAAAGTAGCGTCCCAATAATCTAATTTATTTAAGCCGCTCTTGTAAGAAACTGAGAAATTACTTCCATTTTGGAGACTCAAAATAGCAATTGAAAACTGAGTCATTGGATGCATATCTTTTGGAAGATTATTAATTACATCGAAAACATGGTTAGGTACATTTGATCTTTTTTCAAGCTCTAAACTAATTTGTTTAACGTCTTTTTCATCTGGCAAACTTCCAATTAGCATCAGATAAAATATTCCTTCAGGCAATGGTTGATTTGAGCCTTCAGCCCTTGGTAAAACATCTTGGATTTCAGGCAGTGTATATCCTCTAAATCTAATTCCTTCATTTGGATCAAGCTTTGATGTTTCGGTTATCATACTAAGCATACCTCTCATACCAGAGTATAGTTGTCTTAAGTTAATTTCTCCAATTACTTTATCACCATAGTCCGATACAAAATTTTTTACTTTTATTCTTGACTGACTTAATTGTTCCTCAAATTTCTTTTTTAAACTACTCATATATGTTATTTTTTAAAATAATTACTGTAAACGGCTTTATCTCCTAATTTCTCTTCAATTCTTAAAAGCTGGTTATATTTCGAGACTCTGTCAGTTCTAGATAACGAACCTGTTTTAATTTGTCCAGAACAACAAGCAACAGATAAATCAGAAATTGTTACATCCTCAGTTTCACCAGACCTATGACTTATAATGGTACCATAATTGTGTTCTTTTGCAAGTTTAACAGTGTTTAACGTCTCTGTTAATGTTCCAACTTGATTTGGTTTAATTAATATTGAATTTGCTGCGTTGAGGGAAATTCCTCTTTTTAATCTGTCTGAATTAGTTACAAACAAATCATCTCCAACGAGTTGAATGTCACGACCTAGTGAATTTGTGATATTAATCCAACCTTCCCAATCATCTTCATCTAAAGCATCTTCTATAGAAGAAATTGGATATTTTTTTACAATTTTATCCCAATAATCAACCATTTGAGATGAATCAAGCTCTTTAATATTACCAAGCCCATCATTTAAAATATATACTTTTCTATCTTTGTTATAAAATTCAGAAGATGCAGCATCTAATGCCAATGAAACGTCTGAACCTGGTTTATATCCAGCATTTTTAATTGACTTTATGACTATTTCAATCGCTTCTTCATTAGAACTAAGGTTAGGTGCAAATCCTCCCTCGTCTCCCACATTAGTTGATAAATTCTTGATTTTCAATATTTCTTTCAAAGAGTGAAATATTTCAACACCAATCCTCAATGCATGAGAAAACGACTTTGCCGAGTTTGGAACAATCATAAACTCTTGAATATCAATTAAATTATCAGCATGAGCACCACCATTTAGGATATTCATCATTGGTACAGGAATCATGAAATTACCATCTGATAAGTACTCAAATAAATTAATATTTCTGTAATCTGCTGCTGCTTTTGCAGTGGCTAGGGAAACTGCTAAAATTGCATTAGCACCTATTTTTGACTTATTGTGAGTTCCATCAGTAGATATCATGATTCTGTCAACTTCAATCTGGTTTTCAACATCAGTGCCCATCAGAACTGGTTTAATAAGATTCACGATATTTTTGATAGCCTTAGATACACTTTTTCCACAATAGGTAGGAAAACCATCTCTTAACTCAACAGCTTCATATTTGCCAGTTGATGCTCCAGACGGGACAGAGGCCCTTCCAAAGGAACCAGAATCTGTATGAATATCTACTTCGACTGTAGGATTTCCTCTTGAATCAATTATTTGTCTAGCAATAATATCTTTGATTTTTGCCATAAATTATTTGATTTGTTCTTTTATATTAGTAAGAAAATCGTCAAATAAGTACCTAGAGTCGTGAGGACCTGGTGATGATTCAGGATGATATTGGACAGAAAAGACTGGTTTATTTAAAAATTTGATACCCTCGATTGAGTCATCATTTAAGTTTCGGTGTGTAACTATTATATTTTCATTATTTTTTAGACTAGCTTCATCAATTGAAAAACCGTGATTCTGGGAAGTAACTTCACATTTATTTGTGGATAAATTAATAATGGGGTGATTGATTCCTCTGTGACCAGCATGCATTTTGAAAGTTTTCAGACCACCTGCCTGAGCAATCAACTGATGGCCGAGACAGATACCAAATAAAGGAATATTTTTTTCAATAATTTTTTTAACTAAAGCTATTGAATCGTGCATTGTTGAGGGATCTCCAGGACCATTGGAAAGAAAGATACCGCCAGGATTAAAGCTTAAAATTTCATTCAAAGATGAACTCATAGGGAACACTTTTAAATATACGCCTCTTTCTTGAAAACTTTTCAAAATATTTTTCTTAATGCCATAATCAATTACAGCAATGTGTATAGGTGAATTAAAATCACCGAACGTATAGGCCTGTTTTGTTGAAACATAAGAAGATAGTTCAAGCCCCTCCATAGTAGGGACTTCAGAAAGCATTTCCTTCAGTTGTTTAACTGATTTTTCTTCTGTTGAAATAACTGCATTCATTGCACCTTTGTCTCTAATATGACGAACTAGAGCCCTAGTGTCGACATCATAAATACAAACAATTTTTTCTTTAAAAAAATAATCTTGTAGGCTTAAGTCTGAACCGTATCTAGAGTTGTGCGAATTAAAATCTTTACATACTAGACCCGAAATTTTAATACCGTCAGATTCTTGTTCAGTATCTTTACATCCATAATTACCAATATGAGCATTTGTAGTAACCATTATCTGACCATAATATGAAGGATCTGTGAAAATTTCTTGGTAACCAGTCATTCCAGTGTTAAAACAAATCTCACCATAGGATGTGCCTAAGAAACCAGCTGCTTTACCTGTTAATGTTGTTCCATCTTCCAAAATAAGTAATGCTTCTCCCTCCACAAGTTATTCTATTTGGAACTAAAACAACTAAATATTGATTTATTTAGTATTACTTTATGATAATTATTTTGAACAATCATTTGAGATTTATTTTTCTGATGAACCTTTGGTATCAGTATTATTTTTAGTTGGCTCAGCTTTATCTTCTTCTACTTTAGTCTCTTCAACTTTTGGTTCTACTTTAGTCTCTTCAACTTTAGTCTCTTCAACTTTTGGCTCTTCTACTTTTGGCTCTTCTACTTTAGTCTCTTCAACTTTTGGCTCTTCTGCTTTTGGCTCTTCTGCTTTTGTCTCTTCTGCTTTTGTCTCTTCAACTTTAGATTCTTCTGCTTCTGTCAGTTCTGTTTTTGACTCATCGACTTTTGTTTCATCAGCTTTTACATCTTGAACTTCATTATCACTATTCACATCAGGTTCATTTTTTTTAGACCTTCTTGTTCGTTTCTTTTTGACTGTTTTAACATTGTAAGTATCATTAAAATCAACAAGTTCGATAAAGCACATTTCTGCAGCGTCGCCTAATCTGTTACCAAGTTTAATTATTCGTGTGTATCCACCTGGTCGGTCAGCAACCTTGTTTGAAACAGTAGAAAATAATTCCGTAACTGCATCTTTTTGTCTTAGGTATCTGAAAGAAATTCTCCTATTGTGAGTTGAATCATTTTTTGATTTTGTAATGATTGGCTCAACAAACCTTTTTAAAACTTTTGCCTTAGCTAATGTTGTTTTAATTCTTTTATGCATTATCAGAGAACAAGACATATTCGCAAGCATAGATTTTCTGTGGCCTGTTTTTCTCCTCAAATTGTTATTGGCTTTTCTGTGTCTCATTTAACTATTCTTTATCAAGTTTATATTTGCTTAAGTCCATACCAAACTGAACACCCTTAGCCTCGACTAACTCATCAAGTTCAGTCAAAGACTTTTTACCGAAATTTCTAAACTTCATAAGGTCGGATCTATTGTAAGTGACTAAGTCGCCTAAAGTATCAACTTCGGCCGCTTTTAAACAGTTTAATGCCCTTACAGATAAATCAAGGTCGACTAGTTTCATTTTTAAGAGCTGACGCATATGTAGTGATTGTTCATCATACTCATCAATCGAAGATGCGTAGTCATCCTTGATAGATATTCTTTCATTTGAAAATAACATGAAGTGATGAATTAAAATTTTAGCCGCTTCTGTCAAAGCATCCTTTGGATGTATGGAGCCATCGGTTTCAATGTCAAGTACAAGTTTTTCATAGTCTGTTTTTTGTTCAACTCTGAAGTCTTCCACGAAATATTTTACATTTTTAATAGGTGTAAATACAGAATCCGTAAAAATTGTTCCAATAGGTGCATCTTCAAATTTATTTTCATTGGAAATAACGAAGCCACGACCCTTCTTGATGGATAAATTTAAATTTATCTTAGTTGACTTTGTTAAGTTGCAAATAACTAAATCCGGATTGAGGATTTGAAAATTAGAAATGAATTTTCCTAAATCGCCAGCTTTGATGACTGTTTGGTTAGTAATTGAAATACTTGCTTCTTCATTTTCAGCATCATCAATCTGCTTTTTAAACCTTATTTGCTTTAAGTTCAATATAATCTCAACAACATCTTCTTTGACTCCTTCAATAGCTGAAAACTCATGGTCAACCCCGTCAATTTTGACAGATGAAATTGCGAATCCCTCGAGAGAAGATAGTAAAACCCGTCTTAGAGCGTTTCCAACTGTGAGACCATATCCAGGCTCAAGAGGTCTGAACTCAAATTGACCACTAGTTTCGGTAGATTCAATCATGAATACTTTATCTGGTTTTATGAAATTTAAAATTGCCATAGTTTTATAATTTAATTTATTATTTAGAATATAATTCTACTATTAGTTGTTCTTTTATGTTTTCAGGAATTTGCTCCCTATCTGGTATAGTGAGCAGTTTTCCTGTCATTGTGTTAACATCCCAGTCAAGCCAGTCAACAACACTATTGTTTTTAGCTAATGATGATGATATCACTTCTAGTGACTTAGACTTTTGCCTTATTGATATTTCGTCACCCATTTTAATCGTGTAGGAGGGAATGTTGACTACTTCTCCATTGACTGTGACATGTTTGTGAGACACAAGTTGTCTGGCACCGCTCCTTGTATTTGATAAACCTAATCTAAATATTATATTATCTAGTCTAAGTTCACAAAATTGCAAAAGGGCAACACCTGTTATATTTTTACTTTTAGTTGCTTTTTTAAAAATATTGGAAAACTGCTTTTCTAAGATACCGTATGTATATTTTGCTTTTTGTTTTTCAGCTAACTGATATGCATAATCAGACTTTTTACCTCTTCGGGCATTTGGTCCGTGTTGTCCAGGAGGAAACTTTCTTTTCTCAAAATACTTGTCAGGACCAAAAATTGGATCTGAAAATTTTCTTGCTATTTTAGTTTTGGGGCCTATATATCTTGCCATAATTTTAAATTTAATTTATACTCTTCTTCTTTTGGGCGGTCTACAACCATTGTGAGGTAGTGGAGTCACATCAATAATTTCAGAAACTGTAATGCCAACATTATAAATTGCTCTGATTGCAGCTTCTCTTCCGTTTCCGGGACCTTTTACATAAACATTGACTTTTCTTAGACCAGCGTCAAATGCAACTTTACCACAATCCTCAGCAGCAGTTTGAGCAGCATACGGAGTATTCTTTTTAGAACCTCGAAAACCTTGTTTACCGGCAGATGACCAGCTGATTACCTGGCCACTCTTGTTTGTAATTGAAATAATTATGTTATTAAAACTCGAGTGAATATGTACATCTCCATTAGCATCAACCTTAACTTTTCTTTTATTTGTATTTTTTGCCATATTAAATTAATTTTATTTTGTAGCCATTTTTTTGTTAGCAACAGTTTTTCTTTTCCCTTTTCTTGTACGAGAATTATTTTTTGTTTTTTGACCTCTAAGCGGAAGTCCAAGCCTGTGCCTTATGCCTCTAAAACACCCAATGTCAGAAAGTCTTTTGATGTTTAATTGGACTTCTGATCTCAATTCACCTTCAATTGTGTACTCATCAGAAATTATCTGTCTAATTTTTTGTAATTGATCGTCTTTCCAGTCGCTAACTTTAACATTAAAGTCAACTTTGGCTTTTTTTAAAATTTCCTGAGATCTTTTTCGTCCAATACCAAATATGTATGTTAGACTTATTTCACCTCTTTTGTCTTTGGGTATGTCTACCCCTGCAATTCTAGCCATAATTCTTAGTTTTTTTTAACCTTGTCTTTGTTTAAACTTTGGGTTTTTTTTATTAATTATATATAATTTACCTTTTCTTCTGACCAATTTACAATCAGCTGTTCTTTTTTTAATTGATGCTCTTGTTTTCATATTTAAATCATTTAATATCTGAAGGTTATACGCCCTTTTGATAAATCATAAGGCGACATTTCAATTTTAACTTTATCTCCTGGCAACAAGTTTATATAATGCATTCTCATTTTACCAGAAATATGAGCTGTAATAATATGACCATTTTCTAATTCAACACGAAACATAGCATTAGATAATGATTCCTTAATTACTCCATCTTGTTCTATTGACATTTGTTTAACCATGATCTTGCTTTAAATTATCTTCAATAATACTAAAAGGAGAAAGCACTTCAGTTTTTCCCTTTTTTACGGCAACGGTATATTCGAAGTGAGCTGAAGGCGCTCTATCTTTTGTGACAATTGTCCAACCATCACTTTTTTGTTCAATATCCGGGGAACCCATGTTAATCATGGGTTCGATTGCTATAACCAAACCGTCATCAAGAATACTGCCTGTTCCCTCATTGCCATAATTTGGTACTTCAGGTGCTTCGTGTAATTGCTTTCCGATGCCATGCCCGACTAATTCCTTTACAACCGAAAATCCATTTGATTCAGCAAAGTTTTGAATATTGAAGCCAATATCACCAACCGTGTTACCATATTTAGCAGCTTGGACTCCTCTTTCCAAAGATTCTTTTGTGACATCTAACAGTTTTCTTTTTTCATCGGACAATTCACCAACAGCAAAACTATAGGCACAATCACCATAAAAACCGTTCATTAGAACGCCACAATCAATTGATAATATGGTCCCACTTTTAATTTCTTCATCGGAAGGCAGTCCGTGAACGACTTGGTCATCAGGAGACACACATAGGGTGAAAGGAAAGTTATTATATCCTTTAAACCCAGGTTTCCCTCCGTTGTCCCTAATGAATTCCTCGGCTACTTTGTCCAAGTACAAAGAATTAATACCTGGCTTAATTAACTTAGCTAGCATAGCATGCGTCTGAACGACGAGATTTGAACTCTCGCGAATTAATTCAATTTCACTATATGTTTTAAGTTTAATCATATCTACATTCCTGATCGTGTTCTTCTTCCTCTTTTCATTAGACCATCATAGTGACGGTTTAATAAGTGAGCATTAATTTGTTGAACTGTATCTAAAACTACTCCAACCATAATTAATAATGATGTTCCACCATAAAACTGAGCAAACTGCGGATTCACTCCAGCTCTCATTGCAAAGGCAGGCAAGATTGCAACAAAAGCTAAGAAAAAGGATCCGGGTAGGACAATCCTTGTCATGGTTTCATTTAAAAATTTTGCTGTTGCCTTTCCTGGTTTGAGATTATAAATTGTTGCTCCGCTCCTCTTCATATCTGCGGCCATCTGTTCTGGATTTACTGTAATTGCAGTATAAAAATACGTAAATACAATAACTAAGATGGCAAATACAAAATTGTACCAAAATCCTGAAAAGTCTGAAAATTCTTGAACGAACCCACTGGCAGCGGTTGATGAAGAAAAACCAGCAAAAGTTATTGGAATAAACATTATAGCTTGTGCAAAGATTATAGGCATTACTCCTGCGGCATTGATTTTTAGAGGAATATATTGTCGAGCACCAGCAAATCTCTGTCCCATCATTTGTTTTGGATAGGCAATTGGAACTCTTCTTGTTCCCTGCACGAGAAGAATACACAGTAGAATGACTGCAAGTATAAGAACTAACTCAATTACAAGCATTACTAACCCCCCACCTGAACTGTTAATTTTTGTAACAAACTCAAATGCGAATGACTGCGGAAGAGCAGCAATAATTCCAATCATAATTAATAGTGATATACCATTTCCTATACCTCTATCTGTAATTTTTTCCCCAAGCCACATAGCAAATAATGTTCCAGTAACCAAAATTACTATACTGGAAGTCCAAAAGGTACTTGGCGACAGCAAAAAAGCTGTTTCAGGGAGAGTTGCTTGAAGGTTTGCGATATAACCAGGACCTTGAACACCAGTAATTAAAATTGTCAAATACCTTGTAAGTTGATTGATTTTTGTTCTTCCACTCTCACCTTCACGCTGTAACTTTTGAATATATGGAACAGCAACACCTAAAAGTTGAATTACAATTGATGCTGAGATATATGGCATAATACCAAGAGCCATAATTGAAGCTTGTGAAAAGGCACCACCTGTAAACAGATTTAAAAGTCCAAGAAGACCATCAGAAGTCTGACTTTCGAGCATTTGAAGTTGATTTGGATCTATACCAGGAAGAGTTACAAATGAACCAAGTCTGTAAATTAAAACAAATCCAAGAGTTGTTAAAATTCTTTGTCTCAAATCTTCTATTTTCCAAATATTTCTTAAGGTGCTTATTAGTGACTTCATGGTTATTTTTCTATTAGCTCAATACTTCCTCCGTTTTCTTCAATTATTTTTTTTGCAGCCAAGGAGAATTTATGACACTTGATGTTTAACTTAGATTTAAAATCACCTTTGGCTAAAATTTTGACTTTTTCTTTTGACTTAACTAAACCTAATTCTATCATCTTTTTTACATCTAAATCATCTTTTATTTGTTTGGAATCAATTAATAACTGTAACCTTCCTAGGTTGACACCTTGAAAAACCTTTCTATTGGGGTTACTAAAACCAAACTTCGGAACCCGTCTTTGTAATGGCATTTGACCACCTTCGAAACCTTTTTTTCTAGAGTAACCAGATCTTGACTTTTGACCTTTATGACCTCTTGTGGAGGTGCCGCCTCTACCTGATCCCTGTCCCCGTCCTATTCTTTTGGCAGTCTTTTTTGAACCTTCAGCAGCTTTTAAATTTGATAAATCCATATTATAATTGTTTTATTTCTCAATATTAACTAAATGACTTACAACATTTATCATTCCTAAAATTTGTGGCGACGATTCATGTGTTACAACTTGATTAATTTTTTTCAAACCCAGCGCCACTAATGTTTTTTTCTGGTTTTTTGGGCGATTAATACAACTTCTAATTAGTTTAATTTTTATTTTCATAATTATCCATTTAGTACTTTGTTTAATGAAATCCCTCTGAGATTTGCTATTTCATTTGCATCTCTCAAATTAACAAGTGCTTCAAGTGTGGCTTTAACTAAGTTGTGAGGATTAGTTGATCCTTTAGACTTAGCTAAAATATCCTTGATTCCAACTGACTCAATGATTGACCTCATCGCTCCACCTGCGATAACCCCGGTACCGCTTGAAGCTGGTCTCATGTAAACTTTAGCTCCACCATATTTACCATATTGTTCATGAGGAATTGTGCCTTTAATTATTGGAATTCTGACCAATTGCTTTTTTGCATTGTCAGTAGCTTTAGTGATAGCAAGAGTAACCTCTTTTCCCTTACCAAGACCATATCCAACGACACCGTCCTGATTTCCAACAACAACAATTGCAGAAAAACTAAATGTACGCCCACCTTTTGTAACTTTTGTAACCCGTTGTATACTAACTACTTTTTCTACAAGTTCTAAACCACTGGGTCTCACATGTTGTATATTTACTTTTGATTTCATAATCTAAAAATTTAATCCAGCTGTTCTCGCACCGTCGGCTAATGACTTAACACGACCGTGAAACAAATACCCATTTCTATCAAATGAACATTTTTTTACACCTGATGATTTCGCTCTTTCAGCTAGGTTTTCACCAACAATTTTCGCTTGTTCTAATTTTGTTAATTTGCTTTTGGAAAAATCTTTTTCTATTGATGATGCAGAACAAATAGTTACACCATTAACATCATCAATGAGAGATGCATAAATTTCCTTGTTGCTTCTAAAAACAGAAAGTCTGGGGTTATCTTTAGTTCCTTTGATGATAGCCCTAATCCTGTTCTTTATTTTTTGTCTTCTTTTAGTTTTGTTTGTCATAATTCAACTGTAAATTATTTAACTAGCAGTTTTACCTGCTTTTCTTCTTACTCTTTCACCAACAAATCTGATTCCCTTTCCTTTGTATGGGTCATGTTTTCTCAATGATTTTATTTTTGCAGCCACCATTCCAATCAATTCTTTGTCATGAGATTTTAGAATAATTTTGGGTTGCTTTCCTTTTTCAGATTCAGTACTTAATGCAACCTCCTCACAAACCTGCATAGCGATATTATGAGAATAACCAAGTGAGAGCTCTAACAACTGACCCTTATTGGAAGCTCTGTAACCTACACCATGCAATTCTAACTCAAGCTCAAAACCCTTCGATAAACCAATAAACATGTTATTAATGAGTGATCTGTAAAGGCCATGTTTTGACCTACTATCCTTATTATTGTTTGGTCGTTTTATATTAATTACGCCCGAGTCGCTTTGAATATCGAATCCATTGTCAATTTTGATAGATAAACTATTATTCTGGTTTTTTACAGAAAAAGTCTGTTCAACAAAGCTGAACTCGAGACCTTCCGGAACATTAATTGGGCTTAATCCTATTCTTGACATAATTTTATTTTTTATTAATACACATGGCAAATTATTTCACCACCAATGTTCATTTTCCTTGCTTTTTTATCAGTCATAATTCCTTTTGAGGTGGATACAACAGCAATACCCAAGCCATTGAGAACCCTTGGCAAATCTGATGAGCTAGAATATTTTCTAAGACCAGGTGTGCTAACACGTTTTAAACCTTTTATAGCTGATACATTAGTAACTGAATTATATTTCAAAGCAATTTTTATAGATTCTTTATTGCCTTCAGTCATAAATTTATAGTTCAAAATGTAACCTTGATCCATCAACACTTTCGTAATCTCTTTTTTAACGTTTGATGATGGAACATTGACAACTTTATGTTGTGCTTGAATTGCGTTTCTAATTGAAGTTAAATAATTTCCTATTGAGTCTGTTATCATAATTTTAATTTTTACCAACTTGATTTTTTTATTCCAGGAATCAGTCCTTTATTTGCCATTTCTCTGAAAGTTACACGAGATATTCCAAAGATTCGCATGTAACCTTTAGGTCGGCCTGTTATTTTACATCGATTGTGAAGTCTAACAGGCGAGGAGTTCTTAGGAAGCTTTTGAAGACCAGTATAATCTCCTGAAAGTTTTAGTGCTTCTCTTTTTTTTGCATATTTGGAAACAAGTTTTTGTCTCTTAACCTCTCTTGCTTTCATTGATTCTTTTGCCATACGAATTTATTTTTTAAATGGTAAACCTAGTTCTTTTAATAAAGACAAACCTTCTTCGTCAGAATTGGCAGAGGTCACGAAGGTTATATCCATACCTGTTATTTTTTTTATTTCATCAACTTTAATCTCAGGGAAAATTATTTGTTCTTTTATTCCCAGGGTATAATTTCCTCTACCATCAAAACCATTGGGACTAATTCCTTGAAAATCTCTTACTCCAGGAAGAGAAACTGAGATAAGCCTGTCTAAAAATTCATACATTTTATCCTTTCTAAGTGTAACCTTAACACCAATTGGCATACCTTTTCTGAGTTTAAAATTTGAAATATCCTTTTTAGAAAGAGCTACAACAGACTTTTGTCCAGTAATCCTAGTCATCTCGTCAGCGGCAATTTCAACTAATTTCTTATCATTTACAGCTTGACCGATTCCTTGATTGATACATATTTTTCTTAGTCTTGGAACCTGCATTAGATTTTCGTAGCCAAGCTCAGATTTGAGTTTGGGTACTATCTCGCTCTTGTATTTGTTTTTAAGTCTAGGTGTATATGTTTTCATTTTACAATTTCTCCAGTTGTTTTAAAAAATCTTTGTCGTTTTCCTGTTTTTTCATCAAATTTTACCCCAACTTTGGAATGATTTCCTTTACCATCAACCATCATTAGGTTTGAAATGCTGATTGGAGATTCCTTTTTTATAATACCGCCATCAGGATTTTGAGAATTTGGCTTTGTGTGACGGCTAACTATACCAGCTCCCTCTACGTAAGCTACATTTTTGTTAGGAACAACTGAAATTATTCTTCCAATATGTCCCTTTGACTTTCCGGTCATTACCTTTACAGTGTCTCCTTTTTTTAGTTTGATTTTAAACATAACATTTTAAGTTAAATTATAACACTTCTGGTGCAAGTGATATTATTTTCATATTATTTTTATCTCTAAGTTCACGTGCGACGGGACCAAAGACTCTTGTTCCTCTCATTTCTCCATTAGTGTCCAGCAGTACACATGCATTATCATCAAATCTAATATAAGATCCGTCTCGCCTTTTAACTTCTTTTTTTGTTCTAACGATTACTGCAGTTGTCACTTGTTTTTTCTTAACAGTACCATTTGGAGAAACTGCCTTTACTGACACCACTACTTTGTCACCAAGTGATGCATATCTTCTTTTCGTTCCACCCAGAACCCTGATGCACAAAACTTTTTTTGCACCCGTGTTGTCTGCTACATTTAGTAATGATTCTTGTTGTACCATATTATTTTACTTTTTCTAATACTTTAACTAATCTCCAACATTTTCTCTTGCTCATTGGTCTTGTCTCCATTATCGAAACCTTGTCACCTACAGTACATTCATTATTCTCATCGTGAGCCATAAATTTTGATGTAGTTTTTACAAACTTTTCATACTTCGGATGTTTTACCCTTCTTTCTACAGAAACAACAATTGATTTTTCCATCGAAACGCTTGATACGATTCCAATTCTCTCTTTTCTTAATTTTCTTTCAATCATTTTATTTTTCTTTTATTAATTTCAGTTAAAACTTTTGCAATCTCTCTTCTGTCAAACCTAATAGAAATTGGATTGTCTAAGGTTGCTGTCTTGTGAAATAGCTTTTTTTTGGTGTAAGCATCCTTGCAGTCACTCAACTTTTTCTTGAGTTCCAAGTCTGTCATTTCGCTTATTAAATTTTTATTTGCCATAATTAATTTATTAAATCACGTCTTTTTATGAACTTTGTTTTTACAGGAAGCTTCTGTGCAGCTAATCTAAGTGCTTCCGAAGCTATTTCAGAGCTAACTCCATCACATTCAAATAACATCCTACCAGGTTTCACTACAGCCACCCAATACTCAGGAGCCCCTTTACCCTTACCCATTCTAACTTCCGCAGGTTTTTTTGTCAATACTTTATCTGGAAAAATCCTTATCCAAAGTTGCCCCTCTCTTTTCATATATCTTGTGGCAGCAATACGTGCCGCTTCAATCTGGCGGGAAGTAATGAAACATTCTCCAAGGGCTTTGATACCAAAAGACCCAAAATTGAGTAATGCACCCCTTTGAGCATTACCTTTCATTCGTCCCTTTTGACTTTTTCTGTATTTTGTCTTTTTTGGCTGTAACATAATTAAATATTATCTATTTTTTTCTTCTTGTATTATTATTTCTTGGACCTTGTCTACCAGTATTTCTTTTTGTACCAACAACAATCGTTTCAATGGGCGTAAGACTTCTTTTTCCGTAAACTTCACCTTTACAAATCCAGACTTTTACCCCAATCAATCCGTAAGTGGTCAAAGCTTCTTCAATGCAGTAGTCAATATCAGCTCGAAATGTGTGAAGTGGGGTACGTCCTTCTTTATACATTTCAGATCTAGCCATTTCAACACCATTTAACCTTCCAGATACTTGAACCTTTATTCCTTCTGCACCCATTCTCATTGCTGCAGCAATAGCCATTTTGACAGCCCTTCTGTAAGGAAATCTCCCCTCAATTTGATTGGCTATATTTCTTGCAACTAGTTTTGCATCTAGCTCAGGTCTTTTGATTTCAAAAATATTAACTTGTACATCTTTTGATGTTATTTTCTTCAATTCTTCTTTTAATTTATCTACTTCTTGTCCACCTTTTCCGATTATTAGTCCAGGACGAGAGGTACTGATAGTGACTGTTATAATTTTTAAAGTTCTCTCAATTACTATTTTTGAAACACTAGCTTTTTTAAGCCTAGCGTGTAGATATTTTCTAATTTTGTAATCTTCTAATATTCTGTCACCAAAGTCTTTGCCACCATACCATGCTGAATCCCATCCTCTAATGAAGCCTAATCTGTTACCAATTGGATTTGTTTTTTGTCCCATAATTATATTTTATCAATTAGTCCAACCATTAATGTAACATGATTGGAGCGTTTTCTAATTCTGTGAGCCCTACCTTGCGGTGCGGGTTGCATACGTTTAAGCATTCTACCAGAGTCAACAAAAATTTTGGTTACTGAAAGTTCTGCAACTTCATCGCCATATTTGGTCTGCCAATTAGCAACAGCAGATAGCAGTAACTTTTCTAATTTTACAGAGGCATCCTTAGTGCTGTGTTTAAGAAGCACAAGCGCCTTCTCAACTTTTAAACCCCTAATTTGGTCAACAACAAGTCTCATTTTCCTGGGTGAGGTTGGACAGTTTTTTAATTTAGCAACAACTTCTTTACTGTCAAAACTTTCGGATGCTTTACTGATTTTTTTATTTTTTGTACTTGTCATTAGTTATGTAGTTAAATTATCTTTTTTTTCCGCCATGTCCTCTGAAAGATCTGGTAGGTGAAAATTCTCCAAGTTTATGTCCAACCATATTTTCAGTAATAAACACAGGAACAAATTGTCTACCGTTGTGTACAGCAAATGTCTGGCCTACAAAGTCCGGAATGATCATGGATGACCTGCTCCATGTTTTTATGACAGCTTTTTTGTTGTTGCTAAGGTTTTCCTCAACTTTTTTCAACAATTTATAATGAACATATGGTCCTTTTTTTAAAGATCTTCCCATTTTTATTTTCTTCTTTTAATTATGTATTTATTGGACAATTTTTTCTTAGAGCGTGTTTTATATCCTTTTGCAGGTACACCATTTCTAGACCTAGGATGTCCACCCGAGGCTTTACCTTCACCTCCCCCCATAGGATGGTCAACAGGGTTCATAGCAACACCTCTTGTTCTTGGTCGTCGTCCAAACCATCTGCTTCTTCCGGCCTTTCCTGACTTTTGTAACCCGTGTTCAGAGTTAGATACGGTCCCAATTGTAGCCAAACAGGTAAGTAAGACTAATCTGCTTTCTCCACTAGGTAACTTTAATGTTGCATACTTTCCTTCTCTTGCAACAATTTGTACACTTGCACCAGCACTCCTAGCAAACGAAGCTCCTTTACCTGGGTATAATTCAACATTATGTATTGTTGTTCCCAATGGAATGTCGGATAAAAATAAGCTATTACCAATGTTTGGTGGCACTCCTTTTCCGGAGGTAAGTTTATCACCAATATTTAGATCATCTGGAGCAATTATGTATCTTTTTTCTCCATCAACATAGTGTAAAAGTGCAATTCTTGCGGTTCTGTTGGGATCATACTCAATTGACTTGACAGTGGCTGGAATGCCAAACTTATCTCTTTTGAAATCAACAACTCTGTATTTTTTTTTGTGCCCCCCTCCAACATATCTCATTGTCATTCTACCGTCATTATTTCTACCGCCACTTCTTTTCTTGACTTTAACAAGTGACTTCTCTGGTTTTGAAGAAGTTATATCATCAAAAGTTGTTACAACCTTAAATCTTTGTCCAGGAGTAAGTGGGTTAATTTTCTTTACAGCCATGATTATACGTTATTATAAAAGTCAATACTATTGCCATCAATTAATTCGACAATTGCTTTCTTAAAAGCATTTTTTTTACCACGGGTTACACCAGTTTTTGTAAACCTGTTCTTTGTTTTACCATAGTAGTTCATTGTTCTGACAGATTTCACTGACACATTGTAGATGGTCTCAACTGATTTTTTAATCTCAATCTTGTTCGCATCTTTTGACACCACGAAAGCGTATCTGTTGAATTTTTCTGTTTGTGATGTCACTTTTTCTGTTACAATAGGTCTAAGTAATAAATCCATTTATTTTTTATTTAAGTTTTCTAGGGCACTTTCAACAATAATCAACTTTTGTGCATCTAATATGTTGTAAACATTAATTTCGTTAAACAGAACTACATTTGCCTTTTTCAAATTTTTAGCAGACAAAAGAACTGAGTTTT
The DNA here is from genome assembly GCA_002863085.1 of Flavobacteriales bacterium. GTDB lineage: Bacteria > Bacteroidota > Bacteroidia > Flavobacteriales > TMED113. The sequence goes on along the minus strand of PKDT01000008.1, from coordinate 5,025 downwards.
TTGATTCAGACATTATTAGCATTATTTTTTCTGAACCAAGTTTTAAGTTTTCTAAAATTTTTAAAAAACTTTTAGTTTTTGGTGTCTGAAAATCGAAGTCTTCAATAACAACAATATTTTTAGATTTGGCTTTTGAGCTCAGAGCAGAGCGACGTGCAAGCTCTTTAACTTTTCGGTTAAGCTTGGTATCGTAGTTTCTCGGAGATGGACCAAATATTCGGCCACCGCCTCTAAATAGAGGATTTTTTATACTACCAGCTCTTGCAGTTCCAGTACCTTTCTGTTTTTTTATTTTTCTGGTACTACCTTTTATCTCACCTCTTTCTTTGGTTTTGCTAGTACCTTGTCTAGTATTTGCTCTAATCTGCTTTACAGATAAATAAACTGAATGCTCGTGAGGGTCAACTCCAAATATGGATTTAGCTAACGTCGCTTCTCTACCGGTTTCTTTACCTTTGGTATTTAGTATTGGTAACTTCATTAATTTGTAATATTTACGTAAGTATTATTATGTCCGGGAACAGCCCCCTTCAGTATGATGACGTTTTTTTCTTTTAATATCTTAAGAACTTTTAGATTCTTTATCTTGACTTTTTCACCCCCCATTCTGCCAGCCATTCGCATTCCTTTGAAGACCCTTGCCGGATAAGAAGCTGCACCAATTGAACCTGGGGCACGCATTCTGTTATGTTGTCCGTGAGTAGCATCACCGACACCAGCGAATCCGTGTCGCTTAACAACACCTTGAAAACCTTTACCTTTGCTAGTACTAGTCACATCAACAAATTCGCCTTCGTTGAACATATCAACTCCAACAATATCTCCAACATTTGGCTCAAACTGCTCTGAAGTTCCCTCATCATTAGTTCTAGTGTAGTTGTTTTTGAATTCGGAGTATGTTTTTAGTGGTTGACAAGAAGCATTTTTAACATGTCCGATTTCTGACTTTTTCAACTTTTTCAGATTCTTATCTTCGAAACCCAGTTGTATAGCAGAATAGCCATCTTTTTCAATGTTTTTTATTTGAGTCACAATACATGGACCAGCTTCAATCATAGTACATGGAATACTCTTTCCATCTTGATCGAAAAAACTACTCATTCCTATTTTTTTACCAATTATACCTGCCATAACTTATGCTTTAATTTCTACTTCTACCCCACTCGGAAGCTCTAATTTCATAAGAGCATCAACTGTGCTGGTCGAAGTACTATAAATGTCTAATAGTCTTTTGTAAGAGTTAAGTTCAAACTGTTCACGAGATTTTTTATTTACGTGTGGTGAACGTAGAACCGTGAAAATTTTCTTGTTTGTTGGCAATGGAATAGGCCCACTTACAACTGCTCCGGTAGACTTAACCGTCTTAACGATTTTTTCAGCAGATTTATCTACTAAGTTAAAATCATATGATTTAAGTTTAATTCTAATTCTCTGACTCATAATTATGCTTCTACTTTTTTATTTTTTGCAACCACATCATCAGCGATGTTCTTTGGCACCTCGTCATAATGGCTAAACTCCATTGTTGAAGTTGCACGTCCAGATGTTATCGTTCTAAGGTCTGTAACGTAACCAAACATTTCAGAAAGGGGAACTTTTGCATTTACAATTGTAGCACCACTTCTCTCGCTAGTTCCTTCAATAAGTCCACGTCTTTTATTCAAATCGCCAATGACGTCTCCCATGTTTGCTTCTGGTGTGACAACTTCTAGTTTCATGAAAGGCTCAAGTAAAACTGGCTGGCACTTCGGAAGTGCTTCTCTGAATGCAGATTTAGCACATATTTCAAATGATAGTTGATCTGAATCAACTGCGTGAAATGAACCATCATTTAATGTGACTTTCATTGAATCGATTTCATACCCAGCTAATACTCCATTTTTCATTGAATCCATAAAACCTTTTTTGACAGAGGGGATGAACTCTTTTGGGATATTACCCCCTTTAACTTTGTCAACAAATAACAAACCAGGATTTTCTTTGTCATCATTGGGCTCAACAGTAAAAATGATGTCTGCAAATTTACCTCTACCACCGGTCTGTTTTTTGTAAACTTCTCTATGATCTACAGATCCTTTGATTGTTTCTTTGTAATTAACCTGAGGAGCACCTTGATTACATTCGACATTGAACTCACGTTTTAGTCTGTCAACGAGAACCTCTAAATGCAATTCACCCATTCCGGAAATAATTGTTTGGCCAGTGTCATGATCGGACTTGACCTGAAATGTTGGATCTTCTTCAGATAATTTACTGAGAGCCACGCCAAGTTTATCTACATCATTTTGGGTTTTTGGTTCAACAGCAATACCTATAACTGGATCTGGAAAATCCATTGACTCTAAAACAACCTGAGCGTTTTCAACACAAAGTGTGTCACCAGTTCTTATATCTTTGAAACCTACAGCTGCACCTATGTCACCTGCTTCAATCTTGTCAAGAGCATTTCTAGAGTTTGAATGCATTTGAAAGATTCTAGAAATTCTTTCCTTTGATCCTGAGCGTGTATTATAAATATATGATCCCGATTGCAACACTCCAGAATATACTCTAAAAAAACATAATCTACCAACAAAGGGATCAGTAGCAATTTTAAAAGCTAAAGCAGAGAATGGCTCCGAGTTTTGAGGTTTTCTTGTTGTTTCCTCATCTGACTTTGGATCTAAACCTACAATAGACGGTACATCTAACGGGCTTGGGAGATACAACATAACGTTGTCAAGTAAGGTCTGAACACCTTTATTTTTAAATGCAGATCCGCATAACATTGGTGTGATGCTCATATTTAATGTTGCAGTTCTAATTGCCTTTTCAATCTCGGATGAAGTAATTGAAGACGCATCTTCAAAATACTTTTCCATCAAAGCTTCATCAGACTCAGCAACGGCCTCAAGCATTTTATCTCTCCACTCGCTGGCAGTATCCTTTAAATCTTCTGGTATCTCAACCTCTTTAAAGGTCATTCCAAGATCTTCTTCGTTCCAAATAATTCCTTTCATTGTGACAAGGTCAACAACACCTTTGAAATTATCTTCAGAGCCAATTGGTATTTGTAATGGAATTGGATTTCCATTTAGTCTTTCCTTAACTTGTTCAACACATCTAAAAAAGTCAGCACCTATTCGGTCCATCTTATTGACAAATCCAATTCGTGGAACGTTATATCTATCAGCTTGTCTCCAAACAGTCTCAGATTGTGGCTCAACACCTCCTGAGGCACAAAACAATGCAACTGCACCGTCGAGAACTCTTAAAGAACGCTCAACTTCAACAGTGAAGTCTACGTGGCCGGGAGTATCAATAATATTCATCTTGAACTCTTCATTTCTAAACTTCCAATTGGTAGTTGTTGCTGCAGAAGTAATGGTTATTCCTCGTTCTTGTTCCTGTTCCATCCAGTCCATAGTTGCAGCACCATCATGAACTTCACCAATTTTGTGACTGAGTCCAGTGTAATATAAGATTCTTTCGGTTGTAGTTGTTTTCCCAGCATCAATGTGGGCCATAATTCCAATGTTTCTTGTATACTTTAAATCTCTTTGAGCCATAATTATAATTATTTAAAATCTAAAATGGGAAAAAGCTTTGTTAGCCTCAGCCATCTTATGAACTTCAGTTTTTTTCTTGATAGACGCTCCCTCCTCTTTATATGCTGCCATTATTTCACCAGCAAGTTTTTGAGCCATGGATTTTTCGTTTCTTTTACGAGAAAATTTTATCATCCAAGTCATGGCCATTGAAATTTTACGCTCAGGTCTAATTTCCATTGGTATTTGAAATGTAGCACCACCAATTCTTCTGCTACGAACCTCAACTTGGGGCATAACATTTGAAAGTGCTTTTTTCCATACATCGAGGCTATTTTCTTCAAAATTATTTTTTTCAATAATCTCAATTGCGTCGTAAAAAATTTTAAAAGCGAGATTTTTTTTGCCGCTCATCATCATTGTGTTAACGAATCTGGTTACGAGTTTATCTCCAAATTTTGGATCAGGCAACAGAATTCTTTTTTTAGCTCTTGATTTTCTCACAATTTTAAAATTTAATGATTACTTCTTTTTTGCTTTTTTTGTACCATATTTGGATCTTCTTTGATTTCTTCCCTCAACACCAGCAGTATCAAGTGCACCACGCACTATGTGATATCTAACGCCTGGTAAATCCTTGACTCTACCACCCCTTACTAACACTATTGAATGTTCCTGTAAATTATGACCCTCTCCAGGAATATAGGCGTTTACCTCAAAACCATTTGTAAGCCTCACCCTAGCAACTTTTCTCATGGCTGAATTTGGCTTTTTAGGGGTTGTAGTATAGACTCTCGTACATACTCCTCTACGCTGCGGACATGCACTAAGTGCTAATGATTTACTTTTTTTTATTGAGGACCTTCTTCCTTTCCTTACTAATTGTTGTATCGTGGGCATATATTTCTTTTATCTGTTACAAATCAATATTTATTTTCCATTCCTAAAAATGGTTTGCAAATCTATAAATTTTAATTTTTATATCAAACCAAATTTTTCTTTTTTTTTAAAATGACGATCCGATATTTTTTAAAAAAATAGAGCAAACAACTATAAAACGTTGATTTTGAGGGAACTAAACAATTTTTAACACTGATGAAATAAACATTGATTTCTAGCGAGTAATTTATCACCAAATGATTAAAAAAATAACTATTTTTAGTTTAATAATTTAACAAACGCTTTGAAATGATTTCAAAAAATTTAAATCCTCAACAACTTCAAGCTGTTAGAAAAATCGATGGTCCTGTGATGATAATTGCTGGACCTGGATCTGGTAAAACGAGGGTTATTACAGAAAGAATTGCATTTCTTTTAAAAAACGGTGTAGATCCAAAAAATATTTTAGCTCTAACATTTACCAACAAGGCAGCAAATGAGATGAAACAGAGGGTTTTCAAACTGACTAACAGCGAACAATCATTTAGACTTTGGATGGGAACATTTCACTCTGTATTTGCAAAAATTTTAAGAATTGAAGGATACAGGCTAAATTATT
>PKDT01000033.1 GCA_002863085.1 Flavobacteriales bacterium | reverse complement strand
CGCCAGAAGAGTAAAAACGTATGCCTGCAAAAATGCTACTAATAGTTCTAAAAAAGTCATAAAAATAACAAATGAAACAGACAATATTGATGCCCCGTATCCGGCAACTGGACTAATTTCTCCAAATATAAAAATCAAACTAAAAAAGGACAAAATAATAATATGTCCTGCTGTTATGTTCGCAAAAAGCCTAATCATCAAAACAAATGGCTTCAAGAGCATTCCAATAATTTCAACTGGTGTTAATATTAATAATACTGGTTTAGGCACACCTGGCATAGCAAAAATATGCTGCCAATATGTTTTTTTTGCACTTAGCGTTGTGATAATAAAAACTATTGATGCAAGAATCATGGGAACCGCTATGTTTCCCGTAAGATTTGCTCCACCTGGAAAAATAGGAATTAAGCCAAGTAGATTATTTAACCAAATAAAAAAGAACACTGTGAGCAAAAATGGCATATATCTCATATAATATTTTTCTCCAATTGCTGGTTTTGCTATATCGTCTCTTACAAACAATATCATTGTTTCTAAGAAGCCCGATAATCCTCTTTTTACGACGCCCGGTTCTCTTTTATATAGACTCGCTGTTTTTAAAAAAACAACAAGCATTATTATTATACTAAAAAATAGCGAAAAAACATTTTTAGTTATTGACAAGTCCCAAACCTTTTGGGTTTCGGCGTTATTTATTTTATTGTTTTCATCAACTACAATAATTTTTTCATGATCCAACATATATCCCATGAATGAATCATTGCCATGATTAAACTTACTAGACATAAATACGCTCAAGCCACGGCCCTCATGATACAAAATTATTGGTAAAGGAATTGAAACTGGCTTACCCTTCCAATCAAACACGTGCCATTCATGCGTGTCTGTAATGTGGTGCATAATCATATATCCCGGCTTGAATTTTTTTGAGCTTTTATCTGCGCTGTCACCGCCGGGGGCCACAATATTAGATGAGTAGAGTGGAATTATTATAAAATATAAAATATAAATTAGAAAACGATTCATCTAATATTAATCACCATTAAAAACCAATGTAAAATTAATTAAATTATAAATATATGCGCCTAAAAGTCTCTAGTTTTTATTATTTTTTTTGACATTTCTAATAACTAGTCCATAAAGAGAATATATTATAACAAAAATTAGAAGAAATATTGTTATTGGTGATTTTTCTAAATCAAAAGCTGAATCCAAGGCTTGACCTAAAATAATAGCTGTAATTAATTGAAAAAAAATACTTGCACCTTGGACATAGTGCTTAAATAATGGTGTTTTATTTTTCACTTTTTGTAAAGCCAGTAACTAAATTAAACAATAAGAAAATAAAATAAATTGAACTAAAATAAATAACAAACGAAATCATTTCTGAGTTATTTAGGCTTGACCTGTTTGATAAATAATAAGCAATTATTAAGAACACGGAGAGTGCTAGTTTTGCGAAAGAAAATAATCCGAAGACGGAGACAAAAACTTGAGGCCTTCTGTCATAACTTGATAAGACCAGCTGCTTGACAGTGTAGAAGGAGAAAAAAAAGACAACAGAAAAATACTTTTCATTACTGGCTTCCATTTTAAATAATTTTGAGCTGAGTAAAACACCAACAACAATTAAGCATGAAAGTAATAAATTAGAAATTATTGGGTGTTTTTTAAGCTGACTTTTCACTTTCCTGATTTAGGTTCTTGTCATGATTTTTGTCTAAATTTTTTATTATCGGTCCCATGCTGCACTTGCCTGTAAAAATAGCACCCGGCTCAATTGCAAGTTTACCAGTAACAACCTCTCCCGAAAGCCTTGCAGATGACTTAAGCATCAGTAGCTCTTCGGTATTAATTGTAGCTTGTAGTTTACCGGCAACTATAGCATTTTGACACCTAATTTGACCCTCAACAAAACCCGTTTCACCAACAACGAGTCGCCCCTTGGTATTAATTGAGCCGTTTAGTGTGCCGTCAATTCTTATATCACCCGATGAACTAAGGTCGCCCTTAAGCTTGGTCCCTTTTGATATTGTATTAACTTCATCATTTTTTTTTGTAGTATTTAACATAATATATTGTTTTAATTAAACAAATAAAACTCGTTGAAATATTCCATGTAGTTATCCATGTTTTTTTGTCTCAATAATATAAAAAAATTATTTTCACTTACAACAAGCGGAGTAATAAAATTATTTTCAAAAATTTTAGCCGCCGATTTGTCGGCTTTAAAAAGTTCAAAATATAACATTGCGTCGGCTTTGCTTTTAAACTCTCCGACTCTTAAAAGTTGTTTTTTTCTATTTAGTAACATGTTTTCTGTCTTTAAGCTGTCCAATTGAAAGTTTTCCTTATTAAAGAAAGATATTGTTCTTTGTAGGTCGGGTAGATTAATATTTATATCCGAAAGGACAAGAACAAAAAAGTGTTTATTATCAAACTCATTTTGATATATGAAATTGAATGCCTTGACTGATTGACCTGACAGAACACTTGCTAAGCTGTCTGCATAATTTGAAATAATTGATTCCGAGAAGTTTTGTTTATATTCTTTTAATTTTGTTATAAATTCATCCCTTGATGAGTTTTTTGCTTCACATAATATTGAAAGAAGCTCAAACTTATCTGTGTTGACATCATCTTTATTTTTATAGTCACTTAAAAGACTACATGCTTTGGGTCTGTCGTTAGAAAACAGACCATAAAACTCTAAATAGTTTTTATTGGCTCTCTCTATTTCTTCGTTTGAGTAAGTCAAACTATTTGAACTTAGCTTGTTTAGTCGTCCCGGAAACTCTAAGGACAAGGCCTTTAAGTACTTATCTGACAAAATTGTGTCTCCAAGAGTTTTGTAAATATTGTAAAGGTCTTGGTAAATTAACGGCTTGTACTCTGTTTGGGGAAACCTATATAACAAGCTGTCATAAAGTTCTATTGACATTTTATAGTCTTGTAACTCTGATTTAAATATATTTGACAAATCAAAATACGCCATTTCAACTTGTGCTAAAAGGGAGTCTCGTTCATATTGCTCCATCGGCAGTTTGGAAATGTAGTAATCGCGGCTATATTTTTCTTTTTCTGATGGTGCATTTACCATTTCACCGTCAAGTAAACCTTCCGGATCTGTCACGTCTTCTTTATTCTTTCTCCTCCAATTATCTTCAAGCTTTCTATTTCCCCACCTTGTGTTAAATTCAGAATAGCCCAAACTTATAGCGGATGGATTATAAAAGTACCACCCGCCCCCTGAGGTAATATTTAGTGAGTTTTGAGCCTGTTTATTATACTCATATGAGTTAAAGCCCCGCTCAATATTATTGGAAAGCTTTGAATCATTATTGTTTTTTGCCTCAATGGCCTTTAATTCATCAATCAAATTATCAACAATATCATTAATTTCATCCATTGGCTTTAAAGAAAGATTTATTACACTGTCGTTATAGTTTATTTTAATATAATGTCTTGCTATATTTTTTGAGTTTGAATAAATGGACTTAATCAACTCGTAGTTCGGGTACTTTGAGTCTGCTAGGTTTTTAGCAGTATCAGAATGATTGTAGGATTTTATATAGTTCTTGTTCTTCCAAAAAATGGTAGCCAAAAGGAAATGGGACTCTAGTTTTTGGTCTTGACTAACTGTATTTATTGTTGACTTTTTAAGAGAGTTTATTGCAGAAACAGTATCTCTATTTTTTAGTTGAAGACCTGCAAGTGCATAAAAAACTTGTCCCAAATAATCTTTATTCTTTTTGTCTTTAATCATTTCATTCAGGCCCTTACTTAGTTCCTCAAAGTTGTTTTCTTGAGACTGAAATGTTTTAGATATATTAAGCTTCGAATTAAACACCATCTCATAGTTGGGGTTTAGTTTTATAACTCTCTTAAAGCAGTCCCTTGACTGCTTATAGAGGTTGTTAATAAAATAAATTTGGCCAAGCTTAAAAAATGCTCTTGTTTTAAGCTCCTTTTCTTTTGTGAACTTTATAACGTTTAACAATGCTTCGATCGACTCGTCGTTTTTTTCTTGTGATGCAAAGTGTTCCGCCTTTACAACCTCAAGCTCCGATTTCTGTCTGTTGTTTAATGAATAGTTTGACTCAAGGTTGTTAATAGTTTGCTGTAGTCTTGACTGGTTGTTCGCCTGTTGATGACATTTAGCAATCCAAATCATTGACTCGATTTTGGAATCTGTTGAGCTAGACTCAAGTAATAAATAATTAAATGTTTTAATTGCCGAGTTATAATCTCTCTTAAAAAATTTTGATTTGCCAATTATTATGTATGCATCGTCTATAAATTTATTTTTTTCTGTGCCGCTTATGTCCATTGAATGTTTTTCAATAGCCTTAGTACTTCTTTGAATAGCCTGGTCAAAATAGGACTGATTGGATGCTGATGATTTATTATCTGAAAACATATTTAAGGTAATTGTTTGTGAAAAATCATCGACATGTGTTTGTTTTATTTCCTTTATTCCTTTGCTTAGGTAATCATTTGCATAAAACAATCCATTATATTTTGTGTTTAGCTGATGATAAACTCTGTTAACGAGAGCATCTTTTTGTGTAGAGCAGCTAATTAAAAAAACTGCAGTCAGATAAAAAAATATTTTTTTTTGACCAATCATCGGGATGAATATTTTGTAAATGTTTATTTATAAACGAATACAAAATTATTTTATTTTTTTGACTCATATGATATTTTTAACTATCTAATTTGCGATATTTGAATTTTGATCATATAAATTCATGCCAATAATCAAGAGTATTCGAAAAATTTTACAACGCTTACTTTTTCAAAACTACAAACTAAGCTTAATAGATAAAGACTCACTTAAAGAAAAGCAAGTATCTGACTTTTATGGTTACCACATATTATCAATCATCGCCTACTTGTTTTTAACGGCACTTATAGTTTCTTTCTTTTTATTTGGGTTCACGTTTTTTAAAGAATTATTGCCAGATAGGGGTGTTATAAAAAATAATAAAATTATTGAGCTAATGATAAAAGTTGACTCTCTCGAAAGGGATCTAATTTTAAAGCGCGAATATATAAATATGATTCACCGGATTGTGCGGGGCGAGGTTGTTGAAAACACCAATGTAGTTGATAGTGACTCAACTGTGCTTGTTAATAGAAATGATTTAAAGCCCTCTAAACACGATTCAATTTTAAGGCAAGAGGTTATTGATGCCGATCTTTACAATATTCCTGTTTATAAGGCCCAAATGACAAACTCTATCGAAGATTTTGTTTTTTTTAAGCCTGTTGAGGGAGTAATTATAGATGATTTTAATATAAATAACAAGCATTATGGTTTAGACATTGCAGCCGCCCAAAACTCTTCGGTGAAGTCTTGTTTAGATGGAATTGTTTTGTTTTCAGACTGGTCAAGCTCAAAAGGAAATGTTGTAATTATTCAACATATTGATAATATCGTGTCTACATACATGCATAACTCGATTTTATTTAAAGAAAGTGGAGATCTTGTTAAGGCGGGTGAAGTTATTGGAGTTGTTGGAAATAGTGGAGAACAGTCAACGGGGCCCCATTTACATTTTGAGCTATGGCAAAACGGATCTCCAATAAACCCTTCAGATTATATTGATTTTTAATGGTTTTAAGTAAGTACATATTAAAGTTTTTAGCAAAAAGACAACACAAATTATCGCAACTTTCTGAAAAAAACTCAATAACCAATCAATGGAAAGTATTTAAGAAAATTATTAAATTGGGTAAGGGTTCTAAGTTTGCTAAAGATCATAATCTAAACGGGCTAGGCTACAAAGAATATAAGGAAAAAATTCCTCTTTTTGATTATGAAAAACTATCCCCTTACATTTCATTAATTTCAAATGGTGAAAAAAACATTCTAACACAAGACTCTCCTATGTATTTTGCTATAACATCAGGCACCACGTCAGGCACAAAATACATACCACTGACAAAAAGTATGTTATCAAATCAAACAAAGTCTGTAAAAGAACTTCTTTTGCTTTATTCGTACCAAACAGGGCAATATGACTTTTCGGGTTCGGCAATGATGTTTATTCAGGGCTCGCCTAAACTAAGTAAATTTAACAAAGTTCCTTATGCAAAACTTTCGGGCATCACCGCAAGACACATTCCGTTCTATTTGAAAAAAAACCGCCTTCCGTCAATGAAAACTAACCTGATAAAGGATTGGGACCTCAAGTTGTCAAAAATCGTAGATGAAACTGTTGGTAAAAACCTGAAAATATTAGGTGGAATTCCTCCTTGGGTTATAACTTATTTTGAAAAGTTGCTTCAAACAACCAATAAAAAGAGAGTGTTAGATGTATTTCCAAACCTGAAATTATATATTCATGGAGGAACTAGTTTCGACAACTACAAAAGTAATTTTTTAAATCTGTGTGGCAATATCGACACTTTAGAAGTGTATCCTGCCTCCGAGGGATTTTTTGGATATCAAAACAAACTAAATGATCGGGACTTATTATTATTAACAAATCATGGTGTTTTTTACGAGTTTATTGAACTTTCTGACTTCAAGCAAGGCAATTTTGAGAGACGGTGCTTAGAGGATGCGAAAACCGGTGTCGACTACGTCTTGGTTGTGTCAACAATCTCCGGACTTTGGGGGTATAACACCGGAGACACTATCCGATTTACATCACTAAAACCATATCGTTTTGTTTTTAGCGGCAGAGCTTCTCAATTTTGCTCTGCTTTTGGAGAACATGTAATAGAAAAAGAGGTTCAAACTGCCCTTAAAAACTGTGTGTTGAAATTGGGGGGGGTGGTTTCTGAATTTACAGTTTGCCCCAATTTCGGAGATGATTCAACAAAACCCTGTCACAATTGGTATATTGAGTTTAGTGATAAACCAAAAAAAATTAGAGAGTTCGAGTCTATGTTGAATAAAGAAATGGAGAAACAAAACCCATATTACAAAGATTTAATACACTCAGGTGTAATAGGTCTTCTTGATTTACATTGCGTAAAAAAGGGTGGATTTAATAGTTATATGAAATCTATTGGTAAATTTGGTGGACAAAATAAATGTCCCCATTTATCGAACGATAATAAAATTGGTTCTTTTCTAAAAAATAATTATGTGTAAAAACTTAAAAAGCATAGCCATCTTAGGATCTACTGGCTCAATAGGTACTCAGGCGCTAGAAATTATATCAAAACTAAAAAATTATAAAGCACACCTTTTGAGTGCAAACAAAAACTTTAAACTACTTTGCGAACAAGCATTATTGTTTAAGCCTAAGAATGTTGTAATTAACGATGAGACTGGGTATTGCTTTCTAAAAGAAAAACTAAAAAACCAAAATGTAAACGTGTGGCTTGGCGAAAAAGATCTTTGTGGCCTATTATCTGACCCAGAGATTGACTTAGTGTTAACTTCAATTGTTGGTAGTGCTGGTCTCAAACCAACTATTTCTGCTATTAGAGCAAAAAAGAATATAGCTCTTGCAAATAAAGAAACACTAGTTGTAGCGGGAGGACTAATAATGAGCTTAGCCAAAAAAATGGGTGTAAAAATTATACCCGTTGACTCCGAACACTCTGCTATTTTTCAGTGTTTAGTTGGGGAGTCTATTGAAAGTGTTAGCAAGTTAATTTTAACTGCATCTGGTGGACCATTTCTTAATTTAGACAAAAAACTATTTAAGAACATTACTGTTGAAAAGGCGCTAAAACACCCAAATTGGAGTATGGGCTCAAAAATAACTGTTGATTCAGCCACATTAATGAACAAGGGGCTTGAGTTAATTGAAGCACACTGGTTATTTGACAAGCCCATTAAAGATATAGGTGTGGTTGTTCACCCAGAGTCTATCATTCATAGTCTTGTAGAGTTTAGTGATGGATCTTTAAAGGCACAACTGGGGCTGCCAACAATGATTACACCAATTTTATATGCTTTTTCTTACCCCAAAAGAACTTATTATAAAAAAGACGCCTTCTCATTGGCTGATTTAAAAAGTCTTACATTTTTTGAGCCCAACACATCTAAGTTTCCTCATTTAAATCTAGCTAAAGAATCCATTAAAGTTGGGGGAAATGCCCCTTGTGTACTTAATGCAGCAAATGAAGTTGCTGTCGAGGCGTTTCTAAATAAAAGGATTCATTTTCTTGATATGATAAAAATTGTAGAAAAGTCCCTAGAAAACTTTAATTTTGTGGAAAATCCTGCTTTAGAGGATTATTATAAAACAGACAAAAGCACGAGGATGCAAGCAAATTATTTAATTAAAAAACTATGATTCAAGTATTTCAATTGTTATTAAGCCTATCTATTCTTGTTGTATTACATGAACTTGGTCACTATTTAGCTGCCAAGTATTTCGGTTGCAGGGTTGAAAAATTTTATCTATTTATGGACTGGGGTATTGGTGGTTGGGATGGAGCTCTATTTAAGAAAAAGATTGGAGAAACTGAGTTTGGTGTTGGGTGGGCTCCCCTGGGCGGATATGTAAAAATATCTGGCTTTATTGACGAGTCACTTGATGACAGTGGTGTGGAAAGCGAGCCCGAGAGCTGGGAACTTAGGGCTAAGCCAGCTTGGCAAAGACTAATTGTTATGTTGGGGGGTATTTTTATTAACCTTGTTCTCGCTTGGGTTATATATTCATTTGTTTTGTTTGGGTGGGGTGAACGATTCATTCCTATGAAGAACTTGGTTGACGGTTTCTCTTTCAATGAGGGGGGTGAGTTATTAGGCTTTGTTGATGGAGATAAAATTACAAAAATCGACGGAGTTCAGCTGACGGACTATGACCCAATGTTTGTTATTAGCTCAGTTCTCTTTGAAGGAGCGTCTGTGGTGAGTGTAAAAAGAAACAATATAAATGTAGATGTTAATATTGAGTCAAGTAGTGTAAATAAAGTTATTAGCAACATGCAACAATACGAGGGAGATTTGATTTCGCCGAACTATAGGTGGATTGTAGATGAGATTTTTTCTGAGAGTCCACTAAAAGACTCAGCTTTAAAACCCGGAGATTGTATCGTATCAATCAATAATGAAGAAACCCCCTTTATTAACTCACATTCACGAAACCTTCTCCAGTCAAATTCTGGAAAGGAGGTTGTTATTGGTTTCAAAAAAAACAACTCTAGTGATACTGAATATACAACTGTTTTAGTTCCCGAAAGTGGTCTTCTTGGTGTGGGTGTAATGGGTAATTATTTTGAAAATCGAAGCTACTCGTTTCTTAAATCTATTCCTGCTGGGCTGAGCAAAACCCTTTCAACGATTAACATGTATTGGGGACAGGTAAAAACCATTTTTAACCCTTCAACTGGTGGTTATAAACATGTTGGAGGAGTTATTAGTATTGGAAAAATGTTTCCTAGAAATTGGAACTGGTTGGCTTTTTGGTCAATGACAGCTCTCCTATCTATTATTTTGGCAATAATGAACCTACTACCAATACCCGCACTTGATGGTGGGCACGCAGTGATTGCACTGATAGAAATGTTTTCTGGCAAAAAACTGCCCTTATCTGTATTAATGCCACTTCAAATTACCGGTATGGTTATTTTATTTGCACTATTAATCTATGCAAACGGCATGGACATTTTAAGACTTTTAAACTAAATTTTATGAAGGATATTTTAAATAAGCTAAACATCTCAAATAATCACCATGGAACATCCACGGGTTTAAATTGGATCGGTCAAGAAGATTGTGAAATTTCATCAAAATCGCCTGTTGACGGAAATATAATTGGGCATGTTGGGGTTACAAAAGGTGAAGAATTTAAAACTGTAATAAGCTCATCAAAAGAGGCTTTCAAAAAATGGAGACTTGTTCCTGCTCCTAAAAGGGGTGAAATCGTTAGGCAGTTTGGTGATGAACTAAGAAAAAACAAAAAGCTTCTGGGTTGTTTGGTGTCTTATGAAATGGGAAAATCCTATCAAGAAGGTTTAGGGGAGGTACAAGAAATGATAGACATCTGTGATTTTGCAGTTGGTTTGTCCCGACAGCTTTCTGGCATAACTCTTCATTCCGAACGAGCCCAACACAGAATGTATGAACAATATCATCCCCTTGGTATAGTTGGTATAATTTCTGCATTTAATTTTCCTGTTGCCGTTTGGGCTTGGAATGCCGCAATTGCTTGGGTGTGTGGAAATGTTTGTATCTGGAAGCCCTCCGAAAAGACACCGTTTTGTGCAATTGCTTGCCAAAAAATAATGTCAAATGTTATTAAAAAAAACAACCTGCCTGAAGGGCTTTCCTGTTTAGTAAATGGATTTGCTGACGTTGGTGAAATGATTACATCTTGTGATGATGTTCCTCTAGTATCTGCAACCGGCTCAACAGAAATGGGCAGAAAGGTTGGTAAAAAAGTAGCTGAACGCTTTGGCAAGACAATTTTAGAATTAGGCGGAAACAACGCTATGATTATTACACCTGAGGCTGATATAAACATTGCTATTGTGGGGGTTGTTTTTGGAGCTATTGGAACCGCTGGGCAACGATGCACAACCACAAGAAGGTTAATCATCCATGAATCAATTTATGATGACGTAAAAGCTAAGCTTGTTAGTGCGTACAAACAAATAAAAATTGGAAATCCGTTAGATGAAAACAACCACATGGGGCCACTTATTGACAAAGATTCTGTGAATTGTTATTTAAATGCAATTGAAAAAATTGTTGATGATGGGGGCAAGCTTGTTGTGCCTGGAGGCGTTATAAATGGTGCTGGTTATGATTCTGGTTGTTATGTAAAACCCGTTATTGCTGAGGCTACTAACGACTTAAACATAGTGCAAACTGAAACATTTGCCCCTATTCTTTACATTATGAAATATTCTAATATTTCAGAAGCTATAGAAATTCAAAATGGTGTTCCACAAGGTTTATCATCCTCAATAATGACAAATAATCTTAGAGAGGCTGAAGCCTTTCTAGCTCATAGCGGGTCCGATTGCGGAATTGCAAATGTAAATATTGGTACTTCGGGTGCCGAAATCGGTGGTGCATTTGGCGGTGAAAAAGAAACCGGAGGAGGTCGTGAGTCGGGGTCTGATGCATGGAAAGCATACATGAGAAGACAAACTAACACCATAAACTTTTCAGATGAACTTCCTCTAGCTCAAGGTATTAAATTTGACATTTAATACCTGTTTAATTGAAATTCATTAAGTTTATCGACTTTGGGTCTTGTTTTCATATTTGCAATTTCCCAAGCTGTATAAAAAACTAATCTCGCGGTCTTTTCAACTTTTTCATATATTATCTTTTCAACAGTATCTGATTCTTTGTGATAATCCTCATGAACGCCACTAAAATAGAATATTGATGGGATATTTCTTTTTGCAAAATTATAATGATCAGAGCGATAGTAAAATCTGTTTAGATCACCAGGGCTATTAAACGTGTAGTCAATGTTCATTTTAACATACTTATTATTTGATTGCTCAGACACATTGTGAAGGTCTGTGCTCAGCTTATCTGAACCAATAAGGTAAATGTAATTACTGTCATTAGGGTGAAACCTATCGGTTCTTCCTATCATATCAATATTCAAACATGCAACTGTATTTTCAATTGGATAGGCCGGGTTTTCAACATAATAATATGAGCCCAACAGCCCCTTTTCTTCTGCGGAGTTTGGGAAAAAAAGTATACTTCTTTTAAATTCAGCCCCCTCTTTTTTTGCTTTTTGAAAAGCTGAAGCTATTTCAAGAAGGGCTGCAGTGCCTGTTGCATTATCGTCAGCACCATTGTGAATAACTCCATCCACTATTCCAAGGTGATCGTAATGTGCTGTTATAACAACTATCTCATTTTTTAAAATTGAGTCCGATCCCTCTATAAGCGCAAGAATATTTTTTCCGTAGAAATTGTTGGTTTGAGTACTTAATTTAAACAAAAAATCTGTTTTTAATATTTTTGATTTTAAGTTTCCATTATTTTGAATTTGTGATAAATACTTTTTGAATTTATTTTTACCTAAAACTTTTTTAATTACGCTCTTTCTAACAAAAAGAAAAGGTATTTGTTCACTTTTAGAAATCAAATTTACGCCCGGCTCTTCTATTTTATGCTTAGATTTAATATATTCTGAATTATAATCACTTGAAACAAAAACAACTGCTTTTGCGCCCCTTTTTTTTGCTACACTTAATTTATACCTCCAACCTGAGTGAGGGCTTTTCTTGTCACTATTAGAAATAATGTACGCCCCATCTTCTTTCTTTGGCTCTCCAACGGAAATAACAATAACTTTACCACTAACGTCTTGGATATAGTCAGAATAAGTATCGGAGTGTATTCCATATCCAAGAAAAACTAATTCCCTTGCATTAATCTTTTGATTTTTGAACTTTGGATATGTATAAAAGTCTTTTCCATAAACAAAATTTTCATTACCAATTCTTAATGAAGCATCATTTATTTTTATCTTTTCAAGAGGAATTTCTTGAATATATGTAACATCATTATATGGCTTGACACCAATATTTCTAAAATGATTTGACATGTAATTGGCGGCCATTGTTTCTCCGGCTTCTCCAACCTCTCTGCCTCCCATTGAGTCTGATGCAAGTATTTCTATGTGTTTTTTTAATTTTTGCTTAGTAATTGTGGGGCCTATTAACTCAATTTGTGACCATATCTGGCCAACAAAAAAAAAAACAAAGATTAATGTGAATTTTTTCATAAATAACTATATTTTATTAATTCTTTTTTTGTGTCTCCCTCCCTCAAAAGGCTCCGTTAAAAAGCAATCTATAAGTGTTTGACACTGGTCTGAACTCAAAAACCTTGCGGGAAGAGAAATTATATTGGCATCATTGTGTTGGCGTGATAATAATGTTATTTCTTTATTCCAACAAACAGCCGCTCTTATGCCTTTTGTTTTATTTGCTGCCATTGCAATACCATTTCCACTTCCACAAATTAATATGCCAAAGTCTGCGCCCAACAGAACTTCTTCTGAAACAGAGTGTGCAAAGTCAGGATAATCGACACTCTCTAGACTATTTGTGCCCACATCTAATACTTGGTGTTTTTTATTTTCTAAATAAGTAATTATTTTTATTTTGTGCTCGTATCCAGCGTGGTCTGAGCCAATTGCTATCTTCATTTGTTTTCTGGTTTCATTTGTGGGAAAAATATTACATCCTGTATAGATTTTTTATTTGTAAAAAGCATTGTTAGTCTATCCATGCCTATTCCTATTCCCGATGTTGGTGGCATACCTATTTCTAAGGCATTTAAAAACTGATTATCAATTATCATTGCCTCATCATCTCCCCTTTCTGCCAACTTCATTTGATCTTCGAAACTTTTTCTTTGTTCTATCGGGTTGTTTTGTTCAGAATAAGCGTTTGCTATCTCTTTTCCGTTAATGAATAATTCAAACCTCTCAGTTAGCCCTTCTTTACTGCGATGTTTTTTTGTTAGTGGAGACATTTCGGATGGATAGTCTGTAATAAACGTTGGTTGTATTAATTTTTTTTCACAAAACTCAGAAAATACTGCATCCAACAGCTTAGCTTTTCCCATTGAAGCTTCAAACTTAATTCCTTTAGAAGAGCAATACTCTAACAACTCCTGCTCTGTTTTTTTTGAAATATCATCTCCTGTTTCTTTCTTTATTGCATCGAAAAAAGAAATTTTACTGTATGGACCCTTAAAATCAATTGTGTTTTCTAAATAATTAACTCTTGTATCTCCCAAAACATCTTGGGCTGTTTTTTCTAATAATTGCTCCACAAAACCCATCATCCAAATATAATCCTTGAACGAAACATAAAACTCTAACATTGTAAATTCTGGGTTATGTGTTTTGTCCATACCTTCATTTCTAAAGTCCTTAGCAAATTCAAAAACCCCCTCTTTTCCACCAACAATTAGTCTTTTTAAATACAACTCATTAGCTATTCTTAAATAGAGCGGTACATCTAATGTGTTATGGTGGGTTACAAAGGGTCTGGCTGACGCGCCACCAAAAATTGGCTGTAAAATTGGTGTTTCGACTTCTATGTAACCTTTATTATTTAATTGATTTCTTATTGAGTTAAATACTTTTGTTCTTTTTTCAAAAACAGACCAGCTTTCGTCATTTACAATCAAATCCAGCGAACGCTGCCTATATCTTAACTCTGTGTTCTTAAACTCATCATAAACCTTTCCATCTGTATCTTTTTTAACAACCGGAAGTGGTTTTATTGATTTTGACAAAAGCTTAAAACTTTTAACAAGTACACTAATTTCTCCTACTTTAGTTACAAAAACTTCTCCCTTAACCCCAATTATATCTCCAATGTCTAATAGTTTTTTAAATATTTGATTATATGCTTGTTTATCTTCATTTGGACATATTTCATCTCTGTTAAAGTATAATTGGATTCTTCCTTTACTATCTTTTAGTTCCGCAAATGACGCTTTCCCCATAATTCTTTTTGTCATTAATCTTCCTGCAATACTAACCTCTTGGAGTTTGTTTTCGTTATTTGAGAACTCTTGTTTGATTTTTGTACTGTAGTTATTTATTTTATACTCTTCCGCAGGATAAGGGTTTACTCCTAAAGCAATTAGTTCTTTTAGTGAACTTCTTCTAACTTGTTCTTGTTCGTTATATTTTTCCACTTGTAAAATTGTTTTGTCAAATATAGTTATATTCATATAACAAATGAATACTGTTTATTTCAAAAATTGGGGACTAATTGATTTTAAAGCCGCCTGGGAAAGACAAGAGTCTTTACTAGACTCAATAATTAAAGATAAACGACAGAATAAACCGACCAAAAATTATTTAATTTTTTGTCAACATTCTCATGTATACACCCTTGGAAAAAGCGGTAATAAGAAAAACCTTCTTTTGAATGATTTTGAACTTAAGAGTTCTGGCGTAGATTATTATAAAATAAATAGGGGTGGAGACATAACCTACCATGGTCCTGGACAGCTTGTAATTTATCCTATTTTTGATTTGGATAATTTTTTTACAGATATTCATAAATATCTCCGATTTTTAGAAGACATTGTAATAAATGTATTAAAAAAATTTTTAATTACCGGTATTAGAATAAGCGGTTCTACTGGCGTTTGGGTTCCTAATAAAGAAAAAAACTTAACTCATAGAAAAATTTGTGCCATGGGTGTTCGTGCAAGTCGGTGGGTAACAATGCACGGAATTGCGTTCAATGTAGACCCTGACCTTAGTTATTTTAACAATATAATTCCCTGCGGGATACAAAACAAAGGTGTTACTTCTTTAAAAAATGAATTAGATAAAAATGTTAGTTTTGAAAAAGTTGAAGAAATTTTTAAATCAGAGTTTTCGAAAGTTTTTAAAACTCTAATTATAGATTATTAATGAAACGACTATTATTTCTTCTTCTTTTTTTATTATTTATTTTATTTTCATTGATAATCATATTCGATTTAAAATATTTAGCTAAAGGAATATCGTCTACTTACATGATTGGAAAAACGTCTGCCAGTATTTATGATCATAAACTTTTTAATACTCGGGATGTAACTGGAGACTCTCCTTACAATATTCCTATTAGTAAATTATATTCTAAAGATTTTGGTAATGCTATAGTTGATGAGCTTTTAACAAGCTCAAAAAGTAACTCCTTTGTTTTAGTAAAAAACGATAGTATACATATTGAAAATTATTGGCGAGGCGGTGGTGTAGATGTTTTATCAAATTCTTTTTCAATTGCAAAAAGTATTGTTTCAATACTAGTTGGTTGTGCAATCGAAGACGGTTTTATTAAAAGTGTTGATCAAGATATTATTGAATTTATTCCATATATTTCCCACTTTAGTGATTCTAAACCTGTTAAAATAAAACATTTATTAAGTATGTCGTCAGGATATGACTGGTTTGAAAACTACAAAAGACCAATCAGTGTAACAGCTAAAGCATATTACGGTGATAATATTGATGATCTAATTTTATCTAGACAATTTATCAAAAATCCTGGTGTTTCTTTTTCTTATCAAAGTGGTGATACGCAATTGTTAGGTTATTTATTAAAAAAGGCAACCAACCTTTATGTTTCTGAATATGCAAGTAAAGTTTTGTGGGAACCGATGGGCGCCACAAACAATGCTGTCTGGACTTTAGATAAAGAAAATGGAACCGAAAAGGTGTTTTGTTGTTTTAATAGTACAGCTAGAGATTTTTTAAAAATTGGAATAATGTTAAAAAATGAAGGCAAAATAAATAATAATCAAATATTAAGTAAGAGTTATATTAATTGGCTGTTATCAATTCCTGAACTAATAAATATTGATAAAAATTCATTATTCTATAAAAAAAATATAGAGCATTACTCCAACTCTTGGTACCTTGCAGAAGTATTTAATAAAAGAATAATTTATGCGAGAGGTTACTTAGGACAATATATAGTTATCATACCTGACATTGATGTTGTTTTTGTAAGATTAGGAGAAAAAGATTTTAATAATGATGGAATATTTAACAATAAGTATTATTTATCCAATGAACTTTTAAAGTTAATCGAACAAGTAATAATTAAATATAATTAAACTTGAAAATAGAAATAAATAACCTTGACATTTCAATAAATAAAAAGCAAATATTAAAATCTGCTTTTTTAAAAATTAATTCTGGCGAAATCATAGGAATTTTTGGTGATTCTGGTTCAGGTAAGTCGGTCTTTTGTTTTTTTATTATGGGTTTTTTAAATAATTCTGTTTTTAAGTGCTCCGCAACATCTGCATTATTCATTAATAAGAATTATACTTTTGATTTTACTTCTAATAGTGAATCCTTATGGTGTGATTTTCGAAAAAAATATATATCTATCATATTCCAAGATCCAACCACTAGTTTAAATCCTACAATAAAATGCGGACATCAAATGGAGGAGTATTTTTATATTACTAAAAATGAAAATTTTGCTCGTAATAAGTGTATTGATTTACTAAAAGAAGTTGGAATTGATAATCCTAAAAAAATTTTTAATTCATATCCTCATGAAATTTCGGGCGGTCAAAAACAACGAGTTGTAATAGCCATGTCTCTTTTAAAAAACCCTAAAATCTTAATAGCTGATGAACCTACAACATCGCTTGATCCAATAACACAAAGAAATGTTTTAGACCTAATCGTTAAGATCAGTAAAAAAAGAAAATTAGCTGTTTTGCTAATAAGTCATAATATAGATTTATTGGAATTATATTGCAAAAAATTTTATGTATATAAAAATTGTAAACTTTTTGATTTTAAAACTACAACTCATAAAAATCATATTAAAAGTAAAAATTTGATTCAATCAAAAATTAGAAATAAAAAATTTAATTCATTATTTGAGGAAATTGGAATTACAAATTTGAGAAATATTTATTCAAAAAATGATTTTAACATTTCTATAAAAAACTTATCAGTTTCTTTTAATAAAAAAAATATAACTTTTAAAGCTCTTAATGACATACATTTTAATATTAATAGTGGTGAAAAAATTGGAATTGCAGGGGGGTCTGGTTCAGGAAAAACAACTTTAGGCAGATTATTATGTGGTCTAGAATCTAACTTTTCAGGTAAATTTTATAAAAATATTTCATTTAAAAAAATTCAATTAGTTTACCAAGATCCTTATTCTTCTTTTAATCCAAAAATTAAAATTAATAATATTATTAATGAAATTATTAAAGTAAACAATTCTCCTTTTTCTTCTTTAGAACTATTACAATTAGTGGGACTAGATACTGAATATTTAAATTTTTTTCCTTCACAACTTTCGGGTGGAGAAAAACAAAGATTATCAATTGCAAGAGTTCTTGCATCGTCTCCTGATTTAATTATATTTGATGAGTCCCTTTCTGGTCTAGACTTAGACATAAAATATACCATATTAAACCTTATAAGAGACTTAAACATTTATTTAAAAATTACAATTATTTTTATATCTCATGATTTAAATTCTATAAATTTCTTGTGTGATAAAGTTTACATAATAAAGGATGGAAAAATTGTTGATAATTTTAAAACAAATAATATAAAATCCAATGATAGACATCTTTACACTAAGAAACTTTTATATTCCAATAGTTTTATAAAATGAAACCATCTTATATATATTTTTTTTTACTAATTACAATAAGTTGTAATAATTATATAAAAATTAATAATAATAGTTTTAATAATGAATCATATTTAGATTATCAAAATAAAAAAATATTAATAGATGATAGTTTAGTTATTCCAAAAAATAAAACATTAATAATCTCTGGAAAATCTGAAATTAAATTTAATAAAAATGGAATTATAATAAATAATGGAATATTTAAAGTAGGTGAAAATTCTAAAAAATATAGCCAATATTCTATAAAAAATGACACATTAGAAAATATAAAATCAGTTGTTTTTATTGGGAATAAGAGGGGATCCTTTATTATAAATAATAGTATTATTAGTATTTACAATTCAAAATTTAAAAATTTAAAGTTTATCTCAAATAATGGAAATTTAAAGTTAAATAATAATGACTTTAATAATTCTGTATTAGAAATAACAAAAGGTTCAATAAAAACAACTAATTGTTTTTTAACAAATAATACAAAATTAAAAATTATTCAATCCGAAAACGTCATTTTTAATAACAACTATTTTTATAAAAATAATGATGTCTTTATTATAAAAAACACAAAAAATATTAATTTTTTAAATAACATATTTGAAAAAAATAGTATATGTATTAAACTATTAGATAATATTAAAAATATAAATATATATAACAATTTGATAATTGAAAATAAAAAATTTATGCAATCAAATTATTTTAGCAATAGTACTTATATACTTAACAACACTTTTTACAAAAATGAATTATTAATTTATATTAATTTGAATAAAATTAGTGATGAAGTTATTATTTCAAAAAATAATATTTTCAGTGAAAACAAAGAATTATTTAATTTAACAAACATAAATATTAATAATAGTTATTGTCTTTCTGATAATTTTAATTTGACTGGTTTTTATAATTTAAATTCTAAAGAAGTTTTTAAAAACAAAAATACTTATGATTTTGATCTTTTAAAAAATTCACCAGCAATAAGATTTGGAACCAATAACAAAAACATAGGAGCAAATTTAACAAAGATATATTATTATAAATATTTAAAATATATAAACTAATAATAATAGTATTGTTAGTTTATATAATAATATTATATAAAATATATTGTTTTTTTTATTTATTAATAATTTTAAACAACTTATTTACAATACTATATGATTTTATTAAGTTTATTAACATCACTATAATTAATATGAATTGTTATTAAATAATATTTTTATAATGTTGATAAATACCAACATTATTTTAATAAAATTTAAAAAAAAAAATAAATAAATTGTATTGTTAATCAATTTTAAGATTATTAACATTTTATTAACATTATTTTCTTAAATATTCATAAACTTTCAATCCTTTTGATTTTCCTATAAATGATATTAGGTCTTCTTTATCCAACATTCTCATTTTTTGAGTAGACTTAAATTGTTTAAGAAGCTTTTTTACAGTAAGATGTCCAATTCCAGGAACAGAGTCAAGTTCGGTTTTAATAAAAGATTTTTCTCTTTTTTTTCTATGATTTTTTAAACAAAAGCGATGAGCTTCGTCCCTTAATTGTTGTATTAATTTTAGAGACTTAGATTTTTTATCTAATATTATTTCTGTACCATTTTCTTTATATATAATTTCTTCTTTCTTAGCAATACTAAGAAATTCTAATTTTTTTATTTTTAATTTATTTATAACTTTTTTAGCGGATGATAATTGACCTTTTCCACCGTCAATTACTATTAAGTCAGGAAGTTTTTTTAATTTAATATATCTTCTATTAAGAACTTCTTCAATTGCTAAATAATCGTTTATCCCTTCAAAAGATTTTATATTGTAAAATCTGTAATCTTTTTTAGAAGGTTTACCATTTTTAAAAACAACACAAGAACCAATAGTATATTTTCCTTTTAGATGTGAAATATCAAAACATTCAATTACAAATGGTATATTTTTTAGTTTAAGATCTTTCTTTAAATCAACAATGTTATTGTGTTTATTATTGTATTTTTTATTTATGTAATTATTTAGATTTCTTAAACCAAGGTTTAATATTTCTTTTTTGTATCCAACTTTAGGATTGGAGATAGGTTTACCACGAAAAGTATAATTAATATTTGATATTATATCTTTTGAAAGAGAACCTAAATCTACGTAAAATTTAGAAAGCACAGTATAAAATATAAAATCTAAACTCCAAAAATTTATATTTTTTATTCGTAGATTTTTTAGAAATATAATAGAGCCCTCAATAACTCTTATAAAATTAACATAATAAAATTTGTCATCTTCAATAATATAAAAGCTATCAATATTAACATTTTTTGGAGATACAATTATACTTTTATGTTTAAGTTTATTTAATGAAAAAATTTGATTTTTTACTTCCTCTGCTTTTTCAAATAAAAGTTTATTTGAAAAAAGAGAAAGTTTTTTTTCTAACTCTTTTATAACCTTTGAGTATTTACCGTTTAGTAAATTTTTGATAGAGTTAATATTCTTATTATAATCCATTTCTTTTTGAAGACCTTCACAGGGACCATCACACTTTTTCAAATGATAATCCAAACATACTTTGTATTTTTTGTTCTTAATATTTTCTTTAGATAGATCAAACTTACAAGATCTAATAGGGTAATAAGAAACAATAAAACTATAAAGATTTTGTAGATGTTTTTTTGATAAGTAGGGACCAAAATAAATATTCTTATTTTCTTGTTTTTTTCTAACTATTAATAGTCTTGGAAATCTTTCATTTGTTATACAAAGCCAAGGGTAGTTTTTATCATCTTTTAATAATATATTATATTTAGGTTGATATTTTTTTATTAAATTATTTTCAAGTAAAAATGCATCATTTTCATTATTAACTAAAACATAGTCTATGTTGTGGGCATTTTTAATTATTAATTCATCTTTTTCAGTTTTTTTTTTAAAATAAGATAAAACTCTTGTTTTTAAGTTGTTAGATTTTCCAACATAAATAGGAGACTTGTTAATATCAATAAACATATAAATACCAAAAGTATTAGGAATATTTTTAGCTTTTAAAAGCAAACTTTTTTCTAACATTAATATAAAATATTAAATTTCTATAAAAATAATACAAATCATATTATGGATATAGCAATTATTGGTGCAACTGGACTAGTAGGAAGAGAAATTATTAAAGTTTTACAAGAAAGAGATCACTTTTCGAAAAGTGAAATAATTTTTGTAGCTAGTCACAATAAAACAAAAAGAAAAATAAGTTTTTATAACAAAGAACACCCTGTTGTTAATGTAAATGAAGCAATCAAAAAAAAACCAAAATACGTATTGTTTTCAGCAGGATCAGAAGTTGCAAAAAAATATGCAAAAGAATTTAAAAAAATAGGGTCTGTTGTGATTGATAATTCATCTGCTTTTAGGATGAATAAAGAAATAAATTTAATAGTGCCAGAAATAAACGGTTCATTACTAACAAAAAATGATAAAATTATTTCAAATCCTAACTGTTCAACAATCCAACTAGTTTTACCATTACATGAAGTGCAAAAACAGATAGGAATCAAAAGGTTAGTGGTGTCGACCTATCAATCAGTTTCAGGTTCCGGAAAAATGGGATTAGAACAGTTAAAAAATGAACAAAACAAAGAATCTTCAATAAAAAAAGTATATCCAAAAAACATATTCAATAATGTTATACCTCAGTGTGATGAGTTTTTAGAAAACTTTTATACAAAAGAGGAAGAAAAAATAATTAATGAGACTAATAAAATATTTAATTCTAAGATTAGAATAACTTCAACAGCAGTAAGAATACCAACAACAGCAGCACATTCTGAGAGTGTAAATATGGAATTATTGCGCGATATAGATTTAGACATACTTATAAAATTGCTTTCCAAAGAAAGTGGGGTTGTTGTTCAAACAGGTAAAAATTACATGACACCAATAGATGCGAAAGGAAGTGATAAGGTTTTTGTATCTAGAATAAGAAAGGATTATTCAAAAAAAAACAGCTTTAATTTATGGATAGTTGCTGACCCCCTCAGAAAGGGGGCAGCAACAAATGCTGTTCAAATATTAGAGTATTTAATTAATTTGTATAAAGGGTAGTGTCATCAACCTTTTCATTAAAACTTTTTTCAATCACCAGGCTTTGATTTGATTCAAACAAATCAGAGTGGTTTTTTGTAGTTTCTTTATCCACTTTTATGTGTGGAGCAATAACTAATGCTACAATACTCATTAATTTAATTAATATATTCATGGACGGACCAGATGTGTCTTTAAACGGATCTCCTACTGTATCTCCAGTAACAGACGCCTTGTGTGATTCAGACCCCTTTTCACCGCTTGCTTCAATTGCTTTTTTTGCATTATCCCAAGCACCACCAGCATTGTTTTGAAAAATACCCATTAGTACTCCAGATACAGTAACACCAGCCAATAATCCCCCTAAAACTTCAGGACCAAAAACAAAACCAACAAACACGGGTACCACTAAAGGTATTGCACCAGGTAGCAACATTTCACGTATAGATGCATTTGTAGAAATTTCAACACATTTTTCATATTCAGGAGTAGCTTTTCCTTCCATTATTCCAGGAATTTCTTTGAACTGTCTACGTACCTCTTTTACCATATCCATCGCAGCTCGTCCTACTGCAGCAATTGCAAGAGAAGAAAATATAAATGGAATCATAGCACCAACAAATAGACCAGCAAGAACGTCAGCTTTATAAATATCAATTGAGTCTATACCAGCTAAACCAACAAAAGCAGCAAAAAGAGCAAGAGCAGTTAGAGCAGCAGAAGCTATAGCAAAACCTTTACCTGCAGCTGCGGTAGTGTTTCCAACGGCATCAAGGTTATCGGTTCTTTCTCTTACCTCATTAGGTAGCCCACTCATCTCTGCAATTCCACCCGCATTGTCAGCAATAGGCCCAAAGGCATCAATTGCTAACTGCATTGCTGTAGTTGCCATCATACCCGCAGCAGCTATTGCTACTCCGTAAAGTCCTGCACAAAGAAATGAAACAAAAATCCCTGCAGCAAGAATGATTATTGGAAGGACGGTTGATTCCATTCCAACAGCTAAACCCCCAATAATATTAGTTGCATGCCCCGTCGAAGATTGTTTTATAATTGAGTTAACAGGTCTTTTACCCATAGATGTGTAATATTCGGTTATTATAGACATTAGTCCACCAACAACCAAACCCGTGAACACAGCCCAAAAAATTCCTGATTTGGTAAAAGAGTCTCCACGAATTGATATTTCGGATGATGGAATTAAGGACTCGATTAAAAAGTAAGAAGCAACAAGCGTAAGCACAATTGACAGCCAGTTACCAATATTTAATGCACCTTGAACGGACCCATTTTCATTTTTAATTTTTACAAAAGCAGCGCCAATAATTGAAAAAATTAAACCTAAACCAGCAATAATCATTGGTAGCAAAATGAACGGCATTGACTCATACATCCCCTCAGAATTTGCAGTACCAACAACAACCTCTCTTCCTAGCACCATAGTTGCAAGAATCGTTGCTACATAAGAACCAAATAAATCAGCACCCATACCCGCAACATCTCCTACGTTGTCTCCTACGTTATCAGCAATTGTAGCAGGATTACGAGGGTCGTCTTCAGGAATACCAGCTTCAACTTTTCCAACAAGGTCAGCACCGACATCCGCAGCTTTAGTGTATATACCACCACCAACACGGGCAAACAAAGCAATAGATTCCGCACCTAACGAAAAACCAGCTAAAACTTCTAAAGCAATTTCCATATTATGCAAATCAACAAACCCTCCAACCGATGCGCTGTACATGTGGTTAAATAAAATAAACAAACTACCAAGACCAAAAACAGCTAACCCAGCGACACCAAGACCCATTACTGTTCCACCAACAAATGAAACTTTTAATGCCTTAGCCAAACTATTTCTAGCTGCTTGTGTGGTTCGGACGTTTGCCTTTGTTGCTATATTCATTCCAAAATATCCAGCTAAAGCGGAGAAAACAGCACCGATTAAAAACGATACTGCAATATAGGGCGTAGAGGTTTCAACAAGAGTTCCAGACCATGCTAATAAACCCGCTGCTATGACAGAAAAAATAGCTAAAACCTTCCATTCAGCAACAAGAAACGCCATTGCCCCTTTGGCAATATGTCCAGAAAGCTCAACCATTTTTTTGTCTCCAGGGTCCTGCTTGGACACCCACGCAGACTTTATAAACATAAAAATTAAACCGATTACCCCTAAAATTGGGGCAATAAAAACTAAGTTGTTATTAAGTAAATCCATATTTTATATATATTTTGCGCAAATATAAAGAACAAATAGAAAAAACTATAATTTGGACGGAATATACTTATAAGAAAAAAACAAAATAAAGGCTCCAACCGTTATGTAACTATCAGCCAAATTAAATACGTATTTAAAAAAACTGAACTTATTTCCACCTAAAAAGGGAATCCATGAAGGAAAAGCTGTTTCTAATATAGGAAAGTACAGCATATCAACAACCTTTCCATAAAAAATGGGAGCATAACCGTATATATGTCCGTAAAAAACACTATCAACAATATTACCTATAGCTCCAGAAATAACGAGGCAGAAAGACAAAACCAACATACTATTGATGTTTTTGTATTTTAACAACCTGCTAAACCAAAAAATCAAAAATGAGACGAAAAAAATCCGAGTAAGCGTTAGCGCTAATTTACCGTATTTTCCAAAAATTTCTAAACCAAAAGCAAAACCGTTATTTTCAATGAAAAATATTTTGAACCAGGGCAAAATAGATATTGATTCACCAAGCTCAAGATTTGATTTGGTTAAAAATTTTGAAAGTTGATCAACCGCTACAAGAACAAAAATAAATACCCACAACAAAAGTTTATTCGTTTCCTTCAAGGGGCTATTTAGATTTGTTTTTTGCCTCAATACTGAGTGTTGCGTGAGGAACTAGTAATAGTCGTTTTTTTGAAATAAGTTTTCCAGTTTCACGACAAATACCATAGGTTTTGTTTTCAATACGAATAAGCGCATTTTTTAAGTCTCGGATAAACTTTTCTTGCCTAGAAGCTAATAATGTATTGGACTCTTTTGATAATGTTTCAGACCCCTCTTCAAAAGATTTGAATGACGAATAGGTGTCGTCAGTTCCGTTAGAAGATGCATTACTATATGAGTCTTTTAAAAGTTTTAAATCGGCTTGTGCGGTTTCAATCTTTTTAACAATAATTTCTTTAAAATTTGACAACTCTTTGTCAGAGTATCTTTTGGAAACACCTTTTTTCATACATTTCGATTTAACTATTGTTTACACTCAAAGCAATATACATTTTATAATTATTAAAATCAAAAAGACT
The DNA here is from genome assembly GCA_002863085.1 of Flavobacteriales bacterium. Taxonomy (GTDB): domain Bacteria; phylum Bacteroidota; class Bacteroidia; order Flavobacteriales; family TMED113. The sequence continues at coordinate 33,258 of PKDT01000033.1, read as the reverse complement.
AGAGTTTTTTGCCTCAACATCACCATTAACAATAGACTGTGAAAGTATTTCAGGAGATATGTAGTTTTCGTGTTTTTTTATAATGTTTAATGCATCAGTATTTCCCGAAATCACAACATTAACCTTATCAGTTACTGAAAAGCCAGAATCCTTTCTAATATTTTGTACTTTGTTTATAAACTCCCGAGCAAAACCCTCTTCTAACAATTCTTTAGATATTTTGGTGTTAAGAGAAACTAAAACACCATCTTTAGCAGCTGTTAATTGTCCAGGAATATCGTTTATATTTACAATTAAGTCATCTTTTTCAAGCAAAACCCTACAACCATCAACATCTACAGAAATTTTATTTTGTTTTTCAAATAGATTAATATCGTCTTTGTTAAAGCTGTTTACAATTTCTACGATTCTTTTAACCCTTTTACCATGCTTTTTGCCTAAAACAGGAAAATTAACACTTAGTTTTTTTTCAACAACATCATTAGTATTTTGGGCAAGTATAACACTCTTTACATTTAACTCGCTCATAATAATTTCAACAAGCGGCTTTGACTTTTTTAAATTATTTATACATACAGTAAGGGACTTAAGGGGCTGCCGAACTCTAATTTTTTGTTTTTTTCTTAATGATAAAGCTAGAGAACAAACCTCTTTGGTTATCTTCATTGAGTCAACCAAGTCGCGGTCAACAAACTTTTTGTTTGCCACAGGAAACTCAGAAAGGTGGACAGACTTCTCTTCTAAGTCGGGCCTTACTGAGCAAAGGTCAAGAAAGAGTTGCTCCATAAAAAATGGAGCAATTGGCGAAGATATTATGGCAATAGTTTTTAAGCACTCATAAAGAGTTTGATATGCAGAGATTTTATTAGCGTCATATTCTCCTCTCCAAAACCGTCTTCTGCAAAGTCGAACATACCAGTTGCTTAGTTTTTCGATGGTAAAGTTTTGAATTTCACGGCACGCAAGAGTCGGCTCATAATTTTCATAGTTTTTTTTGACAGAATCAGTTAAAAGGGTTAGTTCGGACAATATCCATCGATCAAGTTGAGGGCGCTTATCAAAGGCGACAGGTTTCTCAGAGTTGGTAAACTTGTCTATGTTTGAGTACAGAGCGAAAAAAGAATATGTATTATGTAGTGTTCCAAAAAATTTATTTTGAACTTCATTAACCCCACCCTCATCAAACTTTAGGTTGTCCCAAGGTTGAGAGTTTGAAACCATATACCATCTAAGAGTGTCAGCCCCATGTACTTCGATAGATTTAAATGGGTCGACAGAGTTTCCGAGTCTTTTGGACATCTTTTGGCCATACTTATCTAAAACCAAACCATTTGATATTACATTTTTGTACGCAAGGCTTTCAAAACACATAACAGAAATAGCGTGAAGAGTATAAAACCAACCACGAGTTTGGTCCACCCCCTCCGCTATAAAGTCAGCAGGGTATCCCAACCCAGAATCTATTAATTCCTTGTTTTCAAAAGGGTAGTGCCATTGAGCGAACGGCATGGCCCCAGAGTCGAACCAAACGTCAATTACATCTTTTTCTCGATACATTGGTTGTCCGTTTGAGTCACTTAAAACAATATCATCAACAATATTTTTATGCAAATCAATTTGATCGTAATTTTCATTACCCATGTTATTTATTTCAAAGTCTGTTAGTGGGTTTTCAGACATGTTTCCATCCTTGACGGATTGTTCGCATAGGTTTTTCAACTCTTCAACAGATCCAACGCAGAGAGTTTCATTAGATTTAGAACTTTTCCATATTGGTAGTGGAATTCCCCAAAATCTAGATCTAGATAAATTCCAATCATTGAGATTTTCAAGCCAGTTTTGAAACCTACCTTCGCCGGTACTTTTGGGCTTCCAGTTAATTTCTTGGTTCTTTTTAATCATTAGGTCTTTATACTTTGTTGATTTAATGAACCAGGAGTCAAGGGGGTAATACAGAATGGGTTTGTCAGTTCTCCAGCAATGGGGGTAGCTGTGTTCATACTTCTCAGACGAAAAACAACGCCCCATATTCTTTAATATTACAACAATATCGATATCAACGCTTTGTTTGTTATCTTCTAAAAAATCAGCCTTAACAGGCCTACCCGAAAAGGGACCAAGACCATCAACAAAGCAGCCATTATGATCAACAATAGGTGAGGGCTTATTATATTTATCTTTAACTAAAATTGATGGAATACCCTCTTTTTTTGCAACAGCAAAGTCATCAGCCCCAAAAGTGGGCGCAATATGAACAATTCCTGTTCCTCCTTCTGTGTTTACAAAGTCAGCGTTAATAATTTTAAAGGCGCGACTCATACCCTCAAGAGGTTTAACATATTTAAATAGCTGTTCATAGCTTTTACCCACCAGGTCTTTGCCAAGGCAACGTCCAATTAATTCATAAGGCTTCTTTATATTAGTAGTTAGGTCTTTGATTTTCTTACAAACTGTAGCATTAAATAACTCGTTGACACGGTTTTTAGCACAAACAATAACACATGGCTTAAGACTGCTAGGGTTAAAAGTTTTTAATATTAAATACTCAATATTGTTGCCAACAGCTAGGGCTGAGTTAGCAAAAAGAGTCCAGGGGGTTGTTGTCCATGCAACGAGAAAAACGTCTAAATCAAGTCCCGAAAGCTCTTTTCCATTTATTAATCGAAACATCACGTTAGCACTAAGGTCCTTTACATCTTTATAACAACCCGGCTGATTAAGCTCGTGTGAGCTAAGTCCGGTCCCAGCGGCTGGAGAGTATGGCTGAATAGTGTATCCTTTGTAAATCAAGCCTTTATCGTTAAGTTTTTTTAGCAAATACCAAACAGACTCAATATATTTACTTTTGTATGTTATATAGGGATTTTTGGTGTCAACCCAATAGCCCATTAAGTCCGTTAACTTATTCCAATCCTCTGTGTATTGCATTACGGTTTTTTTACACTCAGCGTTGTATTGAGAAACACTAACTTTTTTACCAATATCGTCTTTAGTGATGCCCAATTTAGCTTCAACGCTCAACTCAACAGGTAAGCCATGAGTGTCCCAACCAGCACGCCTTTCAACTCTATAGCCCGACAGGGTTTTATAGCGACAAAATATATCTTTTATTAACCTGGCCATAATATGGTGAATTCCAGGTTTTCCATTTGCAGAGGGTGGACCCTCAAAAAACACAAAGCGCTTGCTATCAGGCCTGTTATTTACACTTTTATAAAAAGTGTTGTTTTTCTTCCAAAACAAACCAATCTCTTTAGAGATTTCAGACATATTCAAACTTTTTCTTTCTTTAAACATTTAGCATCTTTTTTTGTGTGCAACTACTTTAAGTTCAATAGAAATGGGGGTTGGCAAACTCAAAACCTCAATGGTTGTTCGAGTTGGAAAAGGGACTTTAAAATACTCCTTATATAACTCGTTAAATACCTTAAAATCGGCCTTCATGTTAGTTAAAAATACAGTAACGTCAACAATGTCCTCCCAGCCACAACCAGAGTCATTTAAAATAATTTTAACATTTTCAAAAACAGATAAGCATTGTGTTTTAATACAATAGCTTTTAACTTTTCCGTCTTTATCCATCTCAATGCCCGGAATGTCTTTACTTCCTCTTTTTCTTGGACCAACTCCAGACAAAAAAATAAACTCACCCACCTGCTTAGCGTGCGGATAATGACCCACAGCCTCAGGTGCCTTTAAAGAATTATAACTTTCTTTCATAATAGATTTTAAATTTATTAATTAATCTTTGTTTTCAATTTTTACACAAATGTTTTTTGTTTCAGTAAAAAAATTTAGCGATTCATTTCCCCCCTCCCTTCCAATTCCTGAGCTTTTCATTCCGCCAAAAGGGATTCTAAGATCACGAAGAAGCCATGAGTTAATCCATATTAAACCAGAGTCAATTTTAGCAGCTAGCCTGTGAGCTTTAGAAACATCATTAGTAAATATAGATGCGGATAAGCCGTATTTTGTTTGGTTTGATAACTCAACCAGCTCGCGCTCGTTGTTAAAACTAATTATAGTTACCACAGGCCCAAAAACTTCTTCTTGGTTAATAGGGTCAGAATTTTTGGTGTTTAATAAAACTGTTGGAGACATGTAAAACCCACCACATAGTTTTCCTGTTAATTTTAGTCTTTTTCCACCACAAACTATCTTCGCTCCCTTTTTTAATGCATTATCTACATGTTCTATTATATTTTTTAGGTGCGCTTCAGAGACAATGGCACCGAGATCGTTGTGTTTAATTTTAGGATCACCCACCTTAAGTTCTTTTGCTTTTTCAACAAAAGAACGGATAAACTTATCATAAATATCTTTTTCAACAAAGATTCTGGATCCACACAAACAAACCTGTCCTTGATTAGTGAACGCAGAACGCAAAACAGTTTTGATGGTTTTTTCAAAATCACAATCTTTAAATACAATTGAGGGGTTTTTGCCCCCTAATTCTAGGGAACATTTTTTGAAAGATTTTGCGGCGCTGGCAGCGACGACTCTCCCTGTTTTTGTTCCACCAGTGAAAGAAATTATATCACATTTTCTTACAACGGCATCACCAGCAGTATCACCATATCCATGAATAATATTTATAACACCTTTAGGAAAGTTAATTTTTTGACAAATTTTACTAAATAAATAAGCGGTATACGGAGTGATTTCAGAAGGTTTAGCCACAACGGTATTTCCAACAGCAATTGCAGGGGCAATTTTCCATGTTAATAGATAAAGCGGCAGGTTCCAGGGTGATATACAGCCAGCTACACCGATAGGTGGGTTTAGGGTGTAATTAAGTGCTTCGCCATCCATATCGAATGCACTTGTTTTGTGATGCAACATGGCCGTTGCAAAAAACCTAAAGTTTTCAGAACATCTAGGAATATCAACTTTTCTTGCCAACCACTCAGGCTTGCCATTGTCATAACTTTCGGCGATTATTAACTCCTCAGAACAGTCATCAATTGCGTCAGCAAGCTTCATCAACCAATTGAAACGAACTTTTTTAGAGCTACTCCCCCAATTAACAAAAGCTTTCTTAGCCGCCTCAACCGCAGAGTCAACATCGTCCTCAGTGCTGTTGGGTATAAGTGAATAGTGTACACCATCAACGGGGCTTATGTTTTTTATATATTCTCCTGATTTAGGTGCAACCAAACAGCCATTGATATAATTACAAATTTTTTCCATATAAATTATAATGATTTTGTTCTTCCGCCGTCAATTGGAATATTTACCCCATTTATGTAGCTCGCCATGTCAGATGATAGAAAGGCTACAAGAAAACCAACCTCTCTAGGCTGTGCAAACCTCTTTAATGGAATTTCCTCTTTCATTATTTGGGCCGCTTGCTCTTTAGGAATGTTATTCTTGTGTGCTTTTTTTTCAACGATTTCATTAAGTCTTTCGGTTTGTGTTGCTCCTGGCAATATATTGTTAACCGTAACACCAAAAGGACCAAGTTCAGACGACAAGGTTTTACTCCAATTTGCCACAGCACCACGAATTGTATTTGATACACCCAAGCCTGGAATTGGTTGCTTTACAGATGTTGAAATTATATTAATTATTCTACCAAATTGCTTTTTTTTAAATAAAGGAGCAACAATTCGACAAATAGTTTGTGCTGAAATTAAGTGTTGTCGAAAGGCCAGGCTGTAATCTTCGTTGTCAGCGGAGTGTGCTAAGCCAGGACTGGGCCCCCCCGAGTTATTAATAATTATATCAACATCGTTTCTTTTAAGATAGTCTAATAGCAAATTTTCAAGTTCATTTGTTTTAGACATATCTACAGATAATATATCATGTCGTTGGTTCATTTTAACACAAAGCTCGTCCTTTGTTTTTTTTAGTGAACTAAGGTTTCGTGAAACTAAAACAATATTTGCCCCACAACTTGCTAACTCCAAGGCAATCGATCGACCGATACCAGATGACCCACCAAACACCCACGCTGTTTTATTTTTCAGATTTATTTCCATATTTTCTCAAATATAATTAATTTAAGGTTATATATAGTTTACTTAAAAGCACAAGAAAGATTATCACATGAAAAAAATACTCCCACCATTCAACCTTAATCAATGGATAAAAGAAAATAGAGACCTGCTTAAGCCACCTGTTGGAAATAAAAATCTGTATGTCGATGCAGGAGATTTTATTGTTATGATTGTTGCGGGACCAAACGCGAGAAAGGACTACCATTATAATGAAACAGAAGAATTATTTTATCAGATTGAAGGAAGTATTACTGTTAAAACACAACAAAACGGAAAAATGGTTGAGGTGCCAATCAACGAGGGCGAAATGTTTTTGCTGCCGGCTCGAATTCCACATTCGCCAGTTCGACACAAAAACTCAATAGGCTTAGTAATTGAAAGAAAAAGAGAAAAACACCACAAAGATGGCTTGATGTGGTTTTCAGACAAAGAAAATCAACTATTGTATGAAGAGTATTTTTATCTAACGAATATAGAGAAAGATTTTTTGCCGGTTTTCAAGAGGTTTTATAGTGATAAAAAGCTTCGGACTTGTCCTGTTTCTGGAGAAGTCATGGAAGTTGACGATAGATATTTATAGCAAAAAAACATGAAAAATACATTATTTAGGTATGAGTGATCACATTAAACATGAATGTGGAATAGCACTTTTAAGACTATTAAAACCACTATCATATTATCAAGAAAAATATGGCACTGCCCTGTATGGACTAAATAAAATGTATTTATTAATGCAAAAACAGGTAAATAGGGGACAAGATGGTGCTGGAATTGTAAATATAAAGTTAGGTGTTAAGCCGGGGTTTCCATATATAAGCAGAAGGAGGTCGGTTGACCCAAACTCTATTCAAGATGTTTTTTCAAAAATAAGTGACAATTTCAAAAGAATACAAAGTAATTATCCTGAAAAATTCAAAAGCCCAGAATGGTTGAAAGAAAACTGTTCTTTTACTGGAGAAGTTTTCTTAGGCCACCTAAGATACGGAACTTATGGGGGAAACAATATAACACACTGCCACCCCCTTCTTAGACAAAACAATTGGAAATCCAGAAATGTGGTTTTAGCCGGAAACTTTAATATGACAAATGTTGATGAACTATTAAAGCAACTAATAGACCTTGGCCAACACCCAAAGGAAAAATCAGACACTGTTACAATTCTTGAAAAAATTGGTCATTTTACAGACGAGGAAAATACTAGGCTGTACACCAAGTTCAAGCCAGAAAACAATTCAAATCAAGAAATTTCAAGGTTGATTGAGGAAAATATTGACATAGCAAAAATTCTAATTAATTCATCAAAAAAGTGGGACGGAGGCTATGTTTTATCAGGACTCTTGGGGCATGGTGATGCTTTTGTGTTCAGGGACCCACACGGAATCAGACCAGCGTATTACTATCAAGATGAGGAAATAGTTGTAGTATGTTCAGAAAGACCCGTAATACAAACGGCCTTTAATTCTCAGTTTAATAAAATAAAAGAATTACCAAGAGGCAATGCAATAATAATAAAGAAAAGTGGAGTTGTGAAATTTGAGGAAATTATCACCCCAAAAATAAGAAAGGCTTGCTCTTTTGAGAGAATATATTTTTCTAGAGGTAACGATAGTGAAATAAACAAGGAAAGGAAAAAACTAGGCTCAATGCTGAAGGGGCCAATTCTTAGATCAATTGATGGTGACTTACAAAATACAGTTTTTTCTTATATTCCAAACACTGCTGAAACAGCCTTTTATGGACTGTTATCTTCTCTAGAGGATGAGCTAAATGAACAGAAAGAAAGATTATTAGATGAAAAAAGATTTAGTGAGCTTAAGATTAAAATGAAACAAAAACTCCGGGTCGAAAAAATGGCAGTAAAGGACGCGAAACTTAGAACCTTTATAACGGCGGACAACGATAGAGATGGCCTCGTTGGCCATGTTTACGACGTTACTTATGGTGTAGCCAAAACAACGGACACATTAGTTATTTTGGATGATAGTATTGTTAGGGGAACAACTCTTAAAAAAAGTATTTTGAGAATATTAGACCGTTTAAAGTTTAAAAAAATCATCGTTGTTTCTTCGGCGCCACAAATAAGATATCCTGACTGCTATGGAATTGATATGGCAAAGCTGGGAGACTTTATTGCGTTTAAAGCAACTATGTCCCTGCTTGAACAAACAGACGAAGGCAAGCTAGCTATAAAAGATATATACAATAAATGCAAACTGGCATTGTTGCAAAAAAAAGAGGAACAAAAAAATCACTTAAAAGAATTGTATAACAATTTTTCTGATAAAGAGATTTCAGACGAGATAGCAAGACTTTTAAAAGCAGATAATATTAACGCAGATTTCAATATTATTTATCAGTCGGTTATGGACTTGCACGGGGCTTGTCCCGACCACAAAGGGGACTGGTACTTTACCGGAGACTATCCAACAGCTGGAGGCAACATGATTGCCAACAAATCATTTGTTTACTTTATGGAGGGAAACGTCTCTAGAGCCTATTAAATTTTAATTTTTTTTTAATTGCGCCCGCTAAAAGATCTGAAGAGCCTTTCTTTTTTCGGAACCACAACTCGGGCTCAATCAGCTCAAGTTCTGATAGGGCAAGTTGTTCGTTTTTATCGACAATTACATCAACTCTAGCATAAGCCGGGGTAATTTTCAAAGTTTTCACAACCCTTTCAGCAAAATTAATTTCTTTATTATTTGCATAATAATTGGAAACAGTACCACCAAAATCGTCTTGAACCCTGTAGTCGTTTTTTTTTGGTTTTTTTATAACGGCATGAGAATATTTTCCATCGAACAACATGAACGATATTTCGCCAAACGATAAAATGCTATTTTGAAAATTCTGAACCAGCATGTCGTGTTTCATGACAAGCCTATAAAATAGAGACTCATATTTATCAATATTTTTGCGTTCAACACAATAAGTTTCCCAGGCAGCAGCAGAAATACAGGGCTTGATTATAAATTTTGACCAATTTTCTTTTTGACTAATATTTTTTAGTTTTTTAACTTGACCCCTCTTTACCAGGACTGATTCGGGAATATTTATTCCGTTAGAGTTTAGATCAAATAGGTATTTTTTATCTAGATTCCAAAGCACAATATCAATCGGATTTATAAATATTAGCTTGTTTTTCCAAGTAGTCAAAAATTTAATAAATTCATCCAAATAGTTAAAATAGTTCCAGGTTGTTCTAAATATAGCTGAGTCAAAATTGCTAAGGTCGGGATTGTCGTCCCAAGCAACTCTTTTAGCAATTATGTCATTTTTGTAAAGAGACCTTGTTAATAGCTTATCCTCAAGAATGATATTTTCTAGATACCAATTAGACTCATCGGCTTTCAGGTATCTTTTTTCTGAAAGAAGGGCAACCTTTTGCATTAATAAATTATTCAACCACCTCTAATTCGGTACTATAAGTCTTATTTTTCCAGGAAAAAAAATCTTTTTTAAGATTTCGTGCATTCATGAAGGCCTTTGAAAAGCTTAACTCATCACTGCTTGTATTTTCGGACTTAATAATTTCGGGAAACTCTTTTATTAGTTCGTTAATAGTATTTATTAAACTTTGTGTTTCCTCTTTTTTGATCCTATCCATTTCTTTGTCACTGGTCTTTACAAGAGTTAGTTCGTCAATTATGTGTTTTGCTTCTGCGTAATAATCAATTATAAATAAAATGTAGCGTATATCAACAGAAATCGTTCTTTGCAGTTGGTCCTCAAAGGCAATGTCACCACTCATAGCCTCCCAGTTTCCGTCAAAGGCACAACCAATCAGTTCGCCCCTAGAGTTGATAACAGGAGAACCAGAGTTTCCGCCAGTAATGTCATTATTTGAAATAAAGCATATATTTAACTCCCCATCTTCGTTTGCGTATGGTCCAAAGTTTTGATCCTTATAAAGTTTAACAAGTTTTTCAGAAACAATAAATTCGGGATTATCATTATCCATTTTTTCAATTATCCCATCGAAAGTTGTTGTGTAGTCATACATTATTGCATTACCTGGAGAGTAGTCACCTATTGTACCATAGGTCAACCTCATTGTAAAATTGGCATCAGGGTAAAAGGTTTTCTGTGGGTACATTTTTCTCAAACCATCAATGAATAGCCTGTTTGAAACCTCTAAGCTTTGTCTTGGGGCCCGTATTGAGGGAAGAATTTTATTAAAGTAGTTGTCTAAAATAGATTTTTGTATAAGAAAGGCGGGGTCTTTCTTAATTTGTTTAGAACTTGGGTTTTTTAAAAAGGCCATCATTTTAGACTCATCAACAAAAATAGACTTGCTGTAAACGACTTCACCCCACTTTTTAAAGTTGTCTTTGTATTTTTTCGCCATTTTTATGATTATTTCAGGCATTTGGTCTTTTGGAACATTTTTGTAATACATTTCCATCATTTTTACAAAAATGTCCATATCAATTTCTTTTTTATAATCTTTGAAAGTCTCTATAACCTCGTTCATGAAGGAGGTTTTTGCTTCTTGATATATAGAGTCATTTCCAGATTCAAGTGCCTCAGTAAACTTTTCAGATCGGCGTGCCAACCTAACAAAGCTTGGCCCGCTCCAAGCGGCCTCATTTAAATATATTCTCGAAAGGGTTAACTTCTCTATTTCGGAGTAAGATTTTTCCATATCAGACAAAACATCTCCATAAATAGCCTTGTTCAGTTCTGATGAGTTGGCAAAGACATTAAATTCAGATTCTATACCAACCTTTTTGTCATACACATTAAGTTTTTTTAACCCCCTTGTCTGGCCAATATAATATTTCCAGTAATTTGATATTCGGGCCTTTTTGCTAGAGTACATAATATTAATGTTACGATCTGATTTCATATATTCATTTAAAATGTTAAGCTTGGCCTCTCTTACTTTAACTACTGTTGGGTTATAAAGGTTTATTGCCAGCTTAACACCATATGATGAAAGATAACGATCTGTGCTTCCGGGATATCCTAAAACCATTGTAAAGTCATTGTCTTTCACACCATCAAGAGAGATGGGAAGGTGGTGCTTAGGTACCAAGGGAATATTGTCTTTGGAATAATTAGCGGGCTTTCCCTCACTATCAGTGTATACTCTAAATAGAGCAAAGTCACCAGTGTGCCTTGGCCACATCCAGTTATCTGTGTCACCGCCATATTTGCCAATAGACTCAGGTGGGGTTCCAACGAGTCTAACATCATTATATCGTTCGTACTTGAACAAATAAAATTCACTGCCGCCATAAAATGGTTTTATTTCTGCCCAGAAGTTTGTACCATCAAGTTCTCGTTTTTTTATTTCACTAATTCTTTTATTAATTTTTTTGGTCCTATCGTCTATGCTTGTTTTATAATCTATGCTATCCAAAACCTCAGCTGTTACATCTTTCATTTCAATTAAAAAATCAACAAAAAGCCCTTCGCTTGGAATTTCCTCATCATAATTTTGGGCCCAAAAGCCATTACCCAAGTAGTCGTTTTCGACAGAGCTAATCTTTTGAATTGCACCGTATCCGCAGTGATGGTTAGTTAAAAGGAGACCGTTTTTTGATATAATTTCTCCTGTGCAATAACCGCCAAAGCTTACAATTGCGTCCTTCAGTGATGCGTTGTTGACACTGTATATATCTTCGGAACTAAGTTTAAGGCCCTTCTTTTTCATATCATCCATTGTAGCTCCGTTAATTAACATGGGTAACCACATGCCCTCATCAGCCTTAAGTGGATTAAGGCTTAGAATTATTACTAAGGAAATAAGTAGGGGTGTCAATATTATTTTTTTCATTTTTTTTGGTTTTTAATAAGTGGAATATTAGAGCAGGGCTCACCGAATGACAAGCTTTTTACATTTTGTGAAAAGGCATTTATACATAATGAAAGTGTACCCATAGACAGTTTTTTATTATTACAAATCTTCAAAAAGACTTTCTTATTTTTGTATTTATTAAAGTCATGTTCATGTATATTTTTTTGAACAACTAAAAGTCTCATGGTTTCAATATTCGTGAAAAAGACTTGTTTTGCAATATTAAGCAATTTCACTTGAATTAGGGAATATGTCCAAGGCGGAATGATAACATCTTTTGAACATGTTACCGACACATAATTATTTAAATAAGGCTTCCAGTTAAAACTTTCCAACTTTTTACGAAACGAAGCCTCTTTTATAATCATATTGTCATCAAGCCAATTAGCCAAATCAATATTATTTAGTTGTGATTTGGGCTCAAAGTCTGAGACATCAACAATTACAAGCCCGGCCTTTTCTATCTTGTTTATAATTTCAGAGCTCATAAAAATCCAAGTTCAAGTTTAGCTTCATCCGACATCATATCCTTATTCCATGGGGGGTCCCATGTAATTTCAACATTGACACTGTTAATTTTTTTTATTTTTAAAACCTTGTCCTTTATCTCGATAGGCATTGACTCAGCAACAGGGCAATTTGGCGCCGTAAATGTCATTAAAATTTTAACATCCCAATTTTTGCTTATTTGAATATCATAGATTAGTCCCAGCTCATAGATGTTTACAGGAATTTCTGGGTCATAGATTTCGCACAAGGTTTGTATTACGTTTTCACCGAGTAGTTTTGTTTCTTTATCCATTTTTATTTAGTTGTTCGTAGGCGTATTTTTTTATTTTTTTTATCATCATACTTAATCCATTCGATCTTGTCATTGATAAATGTTCTTTTAGGTTTATTTTTTCAAAAAAGTTGTCTTGATGTGTAAGAATATCCTTTGGGCTATTGCCAGAATAAAGCTCAATTATGAGAGCAACGAGACCCTTTGAAATTAGCGCGTCACTGTCGCCATAAAAATATAATTTATCATTTTTAAACTCGAAGTCAAGCCACACTTTTGATTGACAGCCTTGAATTAGGTGTTTAGATGTTTTTTTTTCAGGATCAATAAAACAGATATCTTCACCCAGTTCAATTAAGTATTCATACTTTTCTTCCCAATTATTAAAAAGGGAAAAATTTAAAATTAGTTTTTCTTCATTTAAAAGCATATTATCTTTTTAAAAATGAAATGGCTTTTTTCAAAATTACCATAAAATTTTCTATTTCTTCTTCATTGTTATAAATAGAAAGAGATGCTCTTACAGCTCCACTTAAACCGCACATCTCAATCATTGGCTGGGAACAAAGATGCCCCGAGCGAGTGCAGATATTATATTCTGAAAGAAGCGAGGCTAAGTCATAGTGGTGAATTCCCTCAATATTAAACGTAAAAATTGGTGCAGACCTTGGTCCCGAACCCACCAAAACACAATCATCAACTTTGGAAAGTTCGTGATTAAATTTTTCAGCAAGGCTTGTTTCAATTTCTTGTATAACACTAAAACCAACAGATTTTACAAAGTTGACAGCTTCTCCGAGACCAATTACGCCAGAAATATTAGGTGTTCCAGCTTCAAGTCGGTGTGGCAGTTCTGAAAAGCTATTTTCATGCAAACCTACATTATCGACCATGCCACCACCAAACTTGTAGGGTATAAAACCATCTAAGTGCCGGCTTTTTGAATACAATATCCCCGTCCCAGTGGGGCCAAAGAGCTTATGGCCTGAAAAACAATAAAAGTCGCAATCTAACTCTTTAACATCAATGGGCGTGTGGGCAATAGCTTGAGCCCCATCAATTAATATTGGTATATTAAGAGATCTTGCAATCTTAATGATTTTCTCAATATTTTGTTTCCCACCCGAAATACTTGAAATATGATGAGTAGATATTAATTTAACCTTATCGTTGATTTTTGCTTTGATTTTGTCGGTGTCAACTAATAAATCAGCTCTAATAGGCAAAAAATCTATTTTCGCCCCAGTTTCAAGAGCTAACTGCTGCCAGGGAACAAGGTTAGAGTGATGTTCAGTTTCAGAAATTAAAATAATATCATTTTTTTTAATCTGTTTTTTAAGGAAAGATTGTGCGACTAGATTTATGCTGTCAGTAGCCCCGTTAGTGAAAACTATCTCCGAAGAGTGCTCGGCATTTAATAACTCTTTTACCAATGATCGGCTGTTTTCAAATTTTTGGGTAGCAATAGTGGCGGCCTTATTCATACTCCTATGTATATTGCTATTATATTTTTGATAAAAGCTTATTATTGTATCTATTACACTTTGAGGCTTATGTGTTGTTGCTGCACTATCAAAATAGATTGACTTTTTGTTAGATTTAAAATAAGGAAAGCAGTTTCGAATCTCTTCTCCCGTCATGTGAACTGGTTTTAAATTAATTATGGAACTGTTTTTCAACCTCTTCAGAGACTAAATTAAGGATGTCTGAATTATTTATACTCTCAACAATATCACCAACAAAGGCGGTCAATAAAAGTTTTTTTGCTAATACCTCACTTATGCCTCGCGCTCTTAAATAAAATAAAGCATTTCTGTCAATCTGACCTATTGTAGAACCGTGTGCACACTTAACATCATCAGCAAAAATCTCAAGTTGCGGGTTAGAATTAACACTGGCATTGTCATTTAACAAAATATTATTATTTGATTGAACCGTATCAGATTTTTGAGCGTCTTTTGCAACATAAACACAGCTGTCAAACCGTCCCTTAGACCTATCATTATAAATACCCTTATATACTTGAGAACTTGAGCAGTTTGGTGACATGTGTTGTGTTCGCACATCATTATCAACAAAACACTCATCCCTTAGCAATGAAACAGACCACTGATTTGAAGTAATGTTTTCGCCAATTAAATTAAATAGAATATTATTTCTTATTTTTCCGGAAAAACCAAGCCCACCTTCATTAAAATAAAAAGAATAAAAATTACAAGTACTGTTTTTGTGCTGTTCTACAAATTCAGAAAATACAGATTGCGAGTTTTTGTGGCTTCCAGCTCGTGAGCCAAATGAATATTTATAAACATTGGCATTTTCTTTAACCTCCCACTGTGAAATGGTGTTGTTAAATTGTTCACTACAGCCCTCAAAGCTTTCTATAAAGGTTATCTTAACATTTTTTGAAATGTTATATATTTGTCGATTTTGATAAAGCCCGGCTTTAGATGATATATTTTTTATGTGAATTATTTGGGGGCTTTTGCTTTCTTTAACATCTAGAACAAAACCACAATCGCAAGACCCATTATTAACCGAAACAAAGGGGTCATTTAATTTGTCAGTTTTTTTAATGTATGAACAAACATCGTCATCAGAAATTTCTTTGAAGTCGGTTATTCTAATATTATTCGGAAGGTTTTTATCCGATGTAATAACACCATCATTTATGACTATTGAAACGTCACTAGATTTTTCAAAACTTACAATATTATTTTTTTCAAAATTACGCTCATTGATTTTATTTTTTTCACTGAATATATTGTAATTAAAATTTTTCCAATATAATTTTTTTGACCCAGAACTAATTTGATTTTTAAATTTTTCAATGAAGTAGGATCTAGTTTGATAAAGATCAGTTTTTTTATCTAAAATAAGAGACTTATAGTTTTGAGCCATCGTTAAGAGCTCGGAAAAATTAATTGGTTTAATATTTTTTTGTTTCTCTCGACTCATTTAGATTAATCAACAATATTGTCATATCCATTTTCCTCTAATAAAAGCGCCAATTCAGCCCCTCCAGTCTTAACAATTTCCCCATCACTTAAAACATGAACAAAGTCAGGCTTAATATAGTTTAAAAGCCTTTGATAGTGAGTAATTATAATAAAAGAGTTGCTGCTTGATTTTAGCTTGTTGACACCATTTGCAACAATTTTTAACGCATCAATATCTAGACCGGAGTCTGTTTCGTCCAAAATAGCAAGCGTTGGATTTAGCATTGACATTTGGAAGATCTCATTTCTTTTTTTTTCACCGCCAGAAAAGCCGTCATTAAGTGACCTTGACAAAAACTCTGATTTCATTGAAAGTAAGTCTAGTTTTTCTCTCATGGCTTTTAAAAGTTCATTGGCCTTAATTTGTGGCAGACCCCGAGACTTTCTTATTTCATTTACTGAGGTTTTTATAAAGTTACTTACCGAAACTCCGGGTATTTCAACTGGATACTGAAATGATAAAAAAATTCCAGCCCTAGCTCTGTCTTCCGGAGAATAATCTAATATAGATTCTCCCATAAATCTGATATCGCCATTGATTACCTCGTGGTCTTCGTTTCCAGAAATTACAGACGCTAATGTGCTTTTCCCTGATCCATTTGGGCCCATAATGGCATGAATTTCACCAGGATTAACGTTAAGATTTAATCCCTTCAAAACATTTTTTTCATTTATTGAACTTTGTAAATTTTTTATTTCAAGCATAAGTAATTTGTTTTAGCCAACACTGTCTTCTAAAGTTATTTCTAACAATTTTTTTGCCTCAACTGCAAATTCCATGGGAAGTTTTTGTAAGACATCCTTGCAGTATCCATTTACAATTAATGCAACAGCTTCTTTTTCTGCAATTCCTCTTTGATTACAGTAGAACATTTGGTCTTCACCGATTTTCGATGTTGTGGCCTCGTGCTCAACAGTGGAGTTGCTGTTCTTGACATCAATGAAGGGAAATGTGTGGGCACCACATTTGTCACCAATTAAAAGAGAATCACATTGCGTGAAATTTCTAGATTCTTTGGCATTTCGATTAATTTTAACTAACCCCCTGTAGCTACTGTTGCTTTTGCCAGCAGAAATACCCTTACTGATGATTGTGCTTTTGGTTCCTTTGCCCATATGAACCATCTTAGTTCCAGTGTCTGCTTGTTGCATATTTTTGGTTACAGCAATTGAAAAGAACTCCCCGACAGAAAACTTTCCCTTTAAAATACAAGAAGGATATTTCCATGTTATTGAAGATCCGGTTTCAACCTGTGTCCAAGATATTTTAGCATAATCATGAGCAATTCCCCTCTTAGTAACAAAATTATAAATGCCCCCCTTGCCATTCTCATCACCTGGGTACCAATTTTGCACGGTAGAATATTTAATTTCGGAAGATTCTTTAGCAATGAGTTCAACAACGGCAGCGTGTAGTTGGTTTTCATCGCGTTGTGGCGCGGTGCACCCCTCAAGGTAGCTTACATAACTACCCTCCTCAGCTATAATTAAGGTTCTTTCAAATTGCCCAGTTTGAGCCTCATTAATTCTAAAGTAAGTGGATAATTCCATAGGACACCTTATTCCTTTGGGGATGTAACAAAAAGATCCGTCGCTGAATACCGCTGCATTAAGCGCCGAGAAATAGTTGTCTTTTGCTGGGACAACCGAGCCAAGGTACTTTTTCACCAATTCGCCATGGTTTTGAATTGCTTCAGACATTGAGCAAAAAATGATACCATCTTTAGCTAGTCTGTCTTTAAATGATGTTGAAACAGAAACACTGTCTATAACAACATCAACAGCAACACCTGTTAAGCGTTTTTGCTCTTCCACGGAAATCCCTAGTCTTTTTAGGGTTTTTAAAATTTCGGGATCTACTTCGTCTAAACTATTCAGCTTTTCTTTTTTAGTCGGAGCAGAGTAGTATTTAATATTTTGAAGATTAATTTCATCATATTTTACATTAGCCCACCTTGGTTGCGGCATGGTCTTGAGCAGCTCATAGGCCTGGAGTCTTTTTTCAAGCATCCATGATGGTTCATTTTTTTTACTTGAAATTGTTCTGATTACATTTTCGCTTAGCCCCTCATCAATTGTATCAGAATCAAAATCAGAAACAAAGCCATACTTATACTCACTGGTGGTAACCTCTGAAATTATTTTATTTTCGTTATTTCTTTCCATAAATTTATACTGCAAAACTTTCACCACAACCACAGGTTCTGGATGCGTTAGGATTTTCAAATACAAAGCCCTTTCCGTTTAGGCCTCCGCTGTAATTTAGAGTGGTGCCAATAAGGTATAAATAGCTTTTATTATCAACTAAAAGTTTTATTCCGTTGTCCTCAAAAAGTTTGTCTGTTTCAAGCATAACAGAGTCAAAGTCGAGGTCGTAAGACAAACCAGAACAGCCACCAGACTTGACCCCCACTCTCACGTAGGTTTTATTGTTCTCGTTTTCACTCATCAAAGAGAGTAGTTTTTGTTTAGCACTATTAGATACAGAAACCATAATTACACATTTACATACAAAGTTAATTAATTTAGTATTAAAAAAGAGCAAATAAAATTATCTTTATATAAATTTCAAATAGATGAAAAAAAATTATTTCACACCAATTTCCCAAATTGGAGAATTTGAATTAATAAAAAAAATCACAAATAACGTTATTAGTTATCAAAAGACAACAAAGTTAGGAGTTGGTGATGACGCAGCAATTGTGTCATTTTCTAAAAACAAAAACTTATTAGTTTCAACAGACATGTTGGTTGAGGGCATACATTTTGACTGCACTTACACTCCGCTAAAACATCTGGGCTACAAATCTGTTGTAGTTAATGTTTCAGATATTTGTGCCATGAACGCCGCGCCTACTCAGGCCACCGTGTCAATTGCAATTCCCAATAAATTTAGTGTTGAAATGATTCAAGAAATATATGACGGAATCAAATTAGCTTGTAAAAACTATTCAGTTGATTTAGTGGGTGGAGATACTACCGCCACAGCAGGACCCTTGGTAATTAGTGTTAATATTTTAGGTGAATCATTAGGTTCCAAACTATCATTAAGAAGCGGTGCCCAAAACAATGACATAGTTATTGTTACGGGAAGTCTTGGAGCTGCATATCTCGGGCTGCAAATTCTTGAAAGAGAAAAGCTAATCTTCAAAGACAGTGCTGAGGTTCAACCAGATTTAAAGAATTACAAATACATATTAGAGAGACAACTAAAGCCCGAGGCCCGGATTGATGTAATTAAAAATCTTAAAAACCTTAAAGTTATACCAACATCCATGATTGATATTTCAGATGGACTTTCATCAGAACTAAATCACATTTCAAAATCATCAAATTTGGGAATCAAAATATTTATTGATAAAATTCCTTTTGCAAAAGAAACAAGAAAAACCGCTGAAGAGCTCAATATTGACTTATTGGTTAGCGCACTATTTGGTGGCGAGGATTATGAGTTACTTTTTACAGTTTCGCTGGCTGATTTTGAAAAAATTAAAAATAACCCAATATATTCTCCGATTGGGCACATCTCAAAAGACGTTAATGGGGTGAAACTCTATGATTCAAGCGGAAAGTCAGTTGAGATTAATCAAAACTCATGGACGGCATTTCAAAAATAAAATATGTGGGCTTCTAGTTATTTAAAATCTCCTCGATCTCTTCAGTTTCAATAGGGATCTTTGACATAAGATCGATGTTTTCATTATGTCCTATTACAATATCATTTTCAAGTCTGATACCAAAACCTTCCTCAGGAATGTAGATGCCGGGCTCGCAGGTTAAAACCATGCCGGGTTGCAAAGGTTGATTTGATCCAGAAACGTCATGTACGTCTAAGCCAAGATGATGAGAGGTGCCATGCATGTAGTACTTTTTGTAAGCAGGTAAATCTTCTTGATTTTTAATATCTTTCAATGAAATTAATTGTAAATCGACGAGTTCTTTTTCCATAAGTTTACCAACATTAATCTCATATTCTTTTAGCCCCAGTCCTGGACAAAGCATTTTTTTTGCGGATTTCATTACTCTTAAAACACTGTTATAAACCTGTCTTTGTCGATTTGAAAACCTTCCACTAACGGGAAAGCACCTGGTTAGATCGGAACAGTAATTGCTATATTCAGCCCCAAAGTCCATGAGTACAATATCTCCAGACGCACAAACCTTGTTGTTGTTGTTGTAGTGCAGAACGCAAGAATTTTGACCTGATGCAATAATTGGATCATAGGCAAATCCACGAGAACCGCTTTTTATAAATTCATGAGCAATTTCTGCTTCGATCTCATATTCCATAACTCCAGGCCTCAAAAATGACAACACCCTTTTAACTCCATCGGCAGTAATGTCACATGCGGTCTTTATTAGTTCAATTTCCAAGTCATCTTTTATGGCTCTAAGCGGGTATAAAATGTCTGTGGACTTTTTATATTTTTTATTTGGAAATTTTTTTTTAATCCACTTTTCAAACCTCGCATCTCTAGTTTCTACAATTATTTCAGCTCGTGGGTGTTCGTTGCTATTGAGATAAATTACACTGCAATCCGAGACGAATTTGTTTAAGACCTTTTCAAAACTCTTGTCCCAGTAAACGTTTTTAATTCCAGAAATACTAGTGGCATTATTTTTATCTAGTTTTTCACCCTCCCAAACTTTAATTAAATCGTTGGTCTCTCTTAAAAATAGATAAGAGCCTATACTGGACTCTTTTTTAACAATCATCAATAGAGATTCCTCTTGGTCAATTCCGCTTAAATAAAATAAATCACTGTTTTGAAAAAAAGGAAGGTTTTGATCTGCATTTTTAGGCATTAAATCATTTGAGTTAAATATAGCTACAGAGTTGTTATCCATTTTTTCAGCAAATTGTGATCTGTTTTTTATAAAGAGTTCTGCGGGGATTTTTTTATATCTCATTTTCTAATTTTTGCTTTAATGTATTCCCGGTTTAGATTCAAAATATTATCTAGAGAAATGCCCTTGGGGCAATGTGCTTCGCAGGCCCCTGTATTTGTGCAATTCCCAAACCCCTCTTTGTCCATTTGTTTTACCATATTTAAAACACGCTCTCTGGCCTCAACTTTACCTTGCGGTAATCTTGAATATTGCGAAACCTTCGCCCCAACAAACAACATTGCGGACGAATTTTTACATGAAGCAACGCATGCTCCGCAACCAATACAAGCAGCAGCTTTAAAGGCCTCATCGGCATCTGGTTTTGGTATTGGCGTGGCATTTGCATCGACAGTGTTTCCAGAGGTGTTTACAGAAACATAGCCCCCGGACTGTTGTATTCGATCAAACGCTGATCTATCAACAACGAGGTCTTTGATTACAGGGAATGCAGTGCCTCGGAAGGGTTCAATGTATATCGTGTCGCCAGACTTGAATCTTCTCATGTGCAGTTGACATGTAGTTGTTCCTTTGTCGGGGCCATGAGGCGACCCATTTATCACTAGGGAACACATTCCACAAATCCCCTCTCGACAATCGTGGTCAAAAGCAACAGGCTCTTCACCGCTTTTAATTAGGTCTTGGTTTAAAACGTCTAACATTTCCAGAAAAGACATATCAGGATCTATTTTTTTGACATTATAATCAATGATTGCGCCCTTTTCGCCACTATTTTTTTGGCGCCAAATTTTTAATTTAAGTTCCATACTATTTATAGCTTCTTGACTTTAGTTCAACCGATTTAAAATTTAGCTCTTCTTTGTTCAGTTTGGGTTTTTTGTCTTTACCCATATGCTCCCAGCACGAAACAAATGTGAATTCTTCGTCATTTCGAAGAGCCTCTCCCTCTTCGGTTTGATATTCTTCACGAAAATGTCCTCCACAAGACTCATTTCTCTCAAGGGCATCTAGTGCAAAAAGTTCACCCAACTCAAGAAAGTCAGCAACCCTACCGGCTTTTGCCAATTCTTCGTTGTAACCATCAGCTCCTCCTGGCACAAAAACGTTAGAATAAAACTCTTCGCGCAAAGCTTTGATCTCTGTAATTGCAGACCGAAGGTCCTCCGCGTTTCTTGACATGCCGCATTTATCCCACATGATTTTCCCAAGCTTTCTGTGGTAGTAGTCAACAGATTTACCACTTTTATTAGACATAATTTTTTCTATGAATTTATTAACACCAGATTCAGCCTCATCAAACTCTTTAGTATCTGTTTTTATGGGCCCCGTCTTTATTTCATCTGCTAAATAATCACCAATTGTATATGGCAACACAAAATATCCATCTGCCAAACCTTGCATGAGTGCAGACGCACCGAGTCTATTTGCCCCGTGGTCCGAGAAGTTGGCTTCACCAATTGCAAAGCATCCGGGTATCGTTGTCATCAAGTTATAGTCAACCCAAACCCCTCCCATAGTGTAGTGTACGGCAGGAAAAATTTGCATTGGAGTTTCATAAGGATTTTCGTCAACTATTTTTTCGTACATCTGGAACAGGTTTCCATACTTGGCTTTAATAATTTCTTTTCCAAGCGATTTTACTAAATCTATATTATCTTTATCCTGACCAGTAGAGATTGCCTTTTCTTTACCATACCTAATTATGGCTGCAGCAAAATCCAGATATACTGCCTGTCCTGTTTTATTTACCCCATAGCCAGCGTCACAACGCTCCTTTGCGGCCCTTGAAGCTACATCTCTCGGAACCAGGTTTCCAAAAGCGGGATATCTTCTCTCAAGATAATAATCTCTGTCATTTTCAGGAATCTCGGTGGGCTTCAACTCTTTGTTTCTTATTTTTTTAGCATCTTCTATATTCTTTGGAACCCAAATACGGCCATCATTTCTTAGCGACTCAGACATTAATGTCAGTTTTGACTGATGGTCTCCTGATACAGGAATGCATGTTGGGTGAATTTGAGTAAAGCAGGGGTTTGCAAAAAAAGCCCCCTTTTTGTGAATTTTCCAACTTGCTGTTACATTGCTACCCATCGCGTTTGTTGACAAATAAAAAACATTTCCATAGCCTCCACTTGCAATAACAACAGCATGTGCACCATGTCGTTCAATTTTTCCATTTACAAGATTTCGGGAAATAATGCCCCTAGCCTTACCATCAACAACTACTACATCCATCATTTCGTGTCTAGAAAACATTTCAACCTTTCCTCTGTTTACCTGTCTATTTAAAGCGGAGTACGCGCCAAGAAGTAGCTGTTGCCCCGTCTGCCCCTTAGCATAAAAGGTCCTAGAAACCAATACTCCACCAAAAGATCTGTTATCTAAAAGCCCCCCATAATCTCTTGCAAAAGGAACCCCCTGGGCCACACACTGGTCAATTATGTTAGCAGATACTTCGGCGAGCCTGTAAACATTTGCTTCTCGAGATCTGTAGTCACCCCCTTTAATTGTGTCATAAAAAAGTCGATAATCAGAATCACCGTCACCTTGATAGTTTTTGGATGCATTGATTCCGCCCTGTGCTGCTATAGAGTGAGCTCTTCTTGGGGAGTCTTGAAAGCAAAAAGCTTTTACATTATATCCCAGTTCGGCCAGTGTTGCTGAAGCAGAAGCGCCAGCCAATCCAGTTCCAACAACGATTATGTCTATATTTCTTTTGTTTGCAGGACTAACAAGGTTTATGGTCCCTTTGTGTTTACTCCACTTATTCTTCAGATCTCCACTTGGCACCTTACTATCATAGGGAAATCCCCTTTCTAAACCAATGTTAATTAAATCATCAACTATTATCTCCTCAACTTCAAGCAGGCTGGAGACCTGCTCTCTAGATATCCTGTGCACCCCTCCCACTTTGACAGATTTTATTTTACCAGAATTAATGTGTCGACGTATTGTTTTTTGTGATACATTTAACACGTCAGCCAATTCTTTAATGCTTAACATTTGTCCATCTTTGTCCATCTTTGTCTAGATTTTATGTAAATATAGTTACTTTATTTTTTATAATTAAAAAAATAAAGAAAAAATGTACATACCTGTCTTGTTTTGTCCAATTCAAAATAAGCTTTGTATTTTGTTAAAATACAGAATTATTAGAGGTTTTCTTTACATTAATGTGAGAAATAATGGAAAACTGCAACAACAGTGAAGCCAATTGCAATAGATATTGAATATATATTAGCAATAAGTTTAAGCTTCTTTTGACTAGACGTTGTAACGCCTACAGACTGAAATGAAGAAGCTAATCCATGATTCAAATGAAGACCTAAAAGAACAAATGATATGCAATAAATAACAGTCCGCGTAGAATTGTGAAACTTTTCTTGTAGCTCATGATAGTATCTATCTTCGGCGGGAATTAACTTACTAACATATTTATAATCCATTTCAGGTACCCAAAAATCATAAAAGTGAAGAGCTAAAAAAGCGAGAACCACCAACCCGGACAATATCATGTTTTTAGAAATCCAAGAACTACGAGTCTTGTGAAAAACATATTTTGATTTTCGCGCCCTTCTGTTCTGATATTCCAGAAAGATTCCCATTGTGAAGTGAAAGCAGACACCTAACATCAATATTGGTTGAAGAATAAACTGCACAACTGGGTTGTAACCCATAAAGTGTGAAATTTTATTGAAGGTGTAGCCATTGTCTGGAATGAGAGAAGTCAGGTTAATTGCTAAATGTTGGACTAGAAAAACCATAAGGAATATTCCAGACAACGCCATTAGTACCTTTTTTAATATCGACGTGTACATCAGATTGTTGTATTGTTGCGTATACAAAAATACTAAACAAGTGTGCAATTAAGTAAACTTAATTAATGTTTTTTTGGATTGTTGTTCAATTTAGCTTCAAAAGTCCAATTAGCTTTGATATCAATTATTTCTGGAAATACCTGTATTTTTTCGGTATTATTCAAGAAATTAAACCCACCGTGGTCCCAAATTCGGTTTTGATTATTATCTTGGTAGACCCTTAACTGATATTTACCGGGTTTTAAATTAACTAAACTTTGTTTTTTATTAAAATCTAGAACGATGATAGTTTTACTGTTTTGAAAAAGTTCTAATATGGAATTTTCGTAATAGTTTTCTGATGTTACAGTCAGGCTTCCAAAATTCGCGTCAGAAAAATCAAAGAACAGTTTTGTGGAATCGTTCGATTGGTAAAATTTATTAGTTACAGCACTATCTAGCATCGTTACGGATACTTTTTCTTTTACTATAAAATCAGGTGATAATTCTAAATGAAAAGGATCTAAGATTTTTATTTTGACTTTTTCATTATTAATAAATATTTTATCAGAGTCAAATTTATTTAATGGCAGGTTTGAAGAAATGATGATCCTATTATCATTTATTATTTCTTCATTTTTAGAAATTATTTCAAAGTCAAATTTATTATGTTTAATGCGATTATTTACTCTGATAGAGTCATAAAAGTTTCGGTGTCTAAAATGTATAAGTTTTATTGAGTCATTAAACCAGAATATAGATTCATATTTTTTTCTTAACCAAAATCCATCACAGTTTAAAATTTCAATAGGTTTAGTGAGCAAGTCGTGTTCAAAGTGAATTAAATTTTTATGTCGGCTTTCATAAATTTTAATTGGGTTTAAGTTTTCTTGGAAAACCTTAAGGTCAATCTCTTTATTCAGAGCGATAACTGGAGTTTTTTTAGAGACAAGCTCTCCTAAATCATAATCAAAATTATTATTATTATCACAAAATGCAAAGATTGTATAAATGGTATCTTTTATATTTTCAATAATGTATTCTCCATTTTCATCAGTTAGTCCGTAATATTGCAAACTTGTTGTTGAGTCATATTCATTGAATAATGATACAACACAATTGGATTGCTTTTCAGCAAATAAAAAGTCTGACACATTTCCTGTGAGATAACATGAATCTATTATGTTTCCAGTTGAAAAAACATACTTAAGGTTTTTAACCTCGTTTCCTTCATTTAAATCAATAATTGAATTATTAAAAGTTATTGTATAAGTTGTATTTTTTTTAAGATCACAATTCAAATTAACAATTACAGATTTATTTTTTCTTGTAATCACAGGCTTAGGAAGACAACTTGGTGTTATTCTAATATTGTCTATATTTTTGAGATTTATGTACTCATCAAAGTATAAAACTATGTTGTTTGAATTAAAATTGATTGAGAAATTTTCAGGCGACGATTTTATAAAAACAGGGGCTGTAATGTCTCTTTCTCCACCCGAAGGGGGGAGAATATTCGCGCACCCAATCAAAGCAACAAAAAAATATATATAGTTTTTCATATGTGTCAATCATTAAAAGATAAATCCATTTCTTTTTGCATTAAATCTATTTTTTCAATTTTAACAGTAACGGACTTACCTAAAAAATATTTCTTACGGTTTCGGATTCCTACATACTCATGCAAGTTTTCATTAAAAATATAATGATCATCAATTAAGTGGTCTTTAGAAACTAAACCTTCGCCCCTGCCCCCATCTAGTTCAACATAAATTCCCCATTTTTTCACTGACGAAATCACACCCGTAAAATTATTACCAATTAATCGCTTAAGTAAGCTGAGTTGAAAAAGTTTAACGGTACTTCTTTCAACATCAGTATATGTTTTTTCTGTATTTGAAAAGTGAATACACTTTTTTTCGATATTTGAGATAACGAGCCTTTCCCCTTTCAATAATTTTTCTAGTAACCGATGAACTAAAAGGTCTGAGTAGCGTCTAATGGGGGACGTGAAATGTGTGTAATTACTAAAGCCCAAGCCAAAATGACCAATGTTTTTAGAGCTATATTTTGCTTTTGCCATACATCTAAGAATGAGATTATTTATGGCATCTTGATTTGTGTTATTTATATCAATTTTTAAAATTTTGTTTATAAACTTTGGAAGTTTAAGCTTTTCAAAACAGGGGAAATCACTTTCGGTGGAAATATTTGAAATGTATTTTGATATTTCTCTTAATTTTTTCAAATCAGGAAGATCATGAACTCTGAATATTGATGATTGCGTTTTCCTTAGCTTAGTAGCAACAGTTTTATTTGCTAATAACATAAATTCTTCAACTAACTTGTGTGAATCTAACGGGACTTTTTTTGATATTGAAATAGGATTTCCTGACTTGTCAACATGGAAGGATACACTTGACCTTTCAAATTCAATTGACCCATTAATAACTCTTGCTTTTCTTTGTTTTTTTGCAACTTGATTTAGGACATGTAATTCATTAAAATAATCGCCCTTTCCGTCTCTGAGAATTTTTTCGACACCCTCATATGAAAATCTTTTGTTAGAATTTATTATTCCCTTAGTGATTTTATTTGATAAAATATTGAATTCCTTATCAGTTTCAAGAACTACCGAAAAAGTAAATCTATCAACTCCCTCTTTTAATGAACATAAGTTATTAGAAAGTTTTTCGGGCAACATTGGAATAACATGACCAGGGAAATATATTGAGAATGCCCTTAGGTATGCTTCTTTATCAATTTCAGATTCAGGTTTAACATAATGTGACACATCTGCAATATGTACTCCGATAAGATAATTACCATTTTTTTGTGTTACTATTGAAATTGCATCATCAAAATCTTTTGCATCAGTGGGATCAATAGTAAAGGTTGTGATTTGCCTAAAATCTTCTCGACCTTCATTCGTTTTATAAATAGCCTCGTCATCAAACTCAGCGAGCTCTTTATTAATTGATTGTGAGAAAAGGGTTTTAATGTTGAAAAGTTCTAAATTTGCTGATATTTCTGTGTTTAGGTCAATTTCATTATTTAATAACTTAACTACCCGCCCAAACGGGCATCCAGCAGATATTGGCCAATCAGATAGTTCTACAATCACAGAAGATTTATTTTGGGCCCCATTTAATTCCGCTTCAGGTATAAAAAAATCAGAACCATCTCTTTTGTTATAAGAAATAAAAAAAAAGTTGCGTCCTTCTTTTGTAATTTTTCCCCAAAATTTTGTTTTATTTCTTAATAAAACACCACAAACCTGCCCCTCAAGCTTATTTTTTGGGGGTTTTAATAATTTAAAACTTACGGTATCTTTATTTAGGGTGTTCAAACGATTTTTTTCGCTTACAAAAATTTCCTGATTAAATTCATCGCACTTGATATAACCGTTTCCTGAGCGGTTAATGTATATAGTTCCCGTAAAATTTCTATTGGGCCAATTAAATTTGTATTTATAACTTTGATTTTTTACTAAACCCTCTCGGCTTAGCTCTTCTATCATTAAGGATACGTTTTCATTAGAAGTATTAAATCTTTTTTTTAGTTCCCAACAAATTTGCTTTATGTTCAAACCAGAACTATTGTTGATTAAAACCTTTTTAATCTCTTCTTTTATATGAATACTCATGGAACTTTCTGATTTATGACTATTACCATTTTAGTAATAACTAATTACAAACAATATAGTTCAATTTATTAAATTTATGAATTATTTAATATTAGCTGACGTAGCTCAGGGGTAGAGCACTTCCTTGGTAAGGAAGAGGTCGGGAGTTCAAATCTCCTCGTTAGCTCATTTATAACTTATAATTTAGATGAAATTTCTTTTTATTAGTCTCCTTTGTTTCACTTTTTTAATATCTTGTGTTAATGACTTTAATGGATATAAATGCATTGATTCAGTATGTGTAGAAGATGTTGATGGTAGCTATGATACGGTTAGTGATTGCATTGAAAGCTGTCTAGATAATTCACAAAACTCGAATGTTGTTGTAACTTTTTTTCTCTATGAAAATTGTCCAATATCTCAGTATATGTGCGGTCCCATAAGAGAGGCATATTATCTATTTAATGACTCACTTAACTCAAACTTTATTTTTAGGGGGTTTTCTCCGAATCTTATTTCTACACCCTCTAGTCTTGAAAGCTTTATGTTAGACTATGAAATTCCATTTAACATTTACCCGGATTTTAACTATGAATCTAATGATATTGGAATATATACTTCAATATATCAACCAAATGTAACACCGGAAGTTTTTATAGAGGTATCGGATAATTTGATTTACAGGGGAATGATAGATAATAGCTATCTTGCTATCGGCCAATGGACCCCCCCAACAGAAAATTACTTGAATTTTATTTTAAACAATTTAGCAATAGGTTCAGAAATAGATTATTTTGAAACAGATGCTGTCGGATGTTTAATTAATTATTAGACCCAAAATCATTCGAATAATTTTTTAATTTAAATATAAAATCTGAAAAAAATAGTGTTAAATTAGTTAAAGCACAAATTTTAAATACTACGTGTCTCATGAATAAAAAGATGTTTATTCTTTTATGTTTAAGCATAAACTTATGCTTTAGTCAAGTTAATTATATTACAAGTCCTGAGGTTATTGGCTCATCAGGCGGCAGCTTTTCTAACCTCAATTATAATTTGTCATTTACAATCGGTGAAATATCTACGGAAACTCTGCAAGCTTCTAATGTCATATTAACACAAGGCTTTCACCAGGATTACATTAATATTTCAACTATTAGTGAAAATATGTTTACAAACAATGTTAAAGTTTACCCAAACCCAACAAATGATCAATTATATATATCATTTGACAATTACGAAAGTGCTAACATAAAGCTAACAGACTACGCGGGGAAGGTGGTTTTAAAAAAACAAAATTATTTTATAAATCATGAACGCTACATAGATTTAAGTTTTTTACCCCCGGGCTTATATTTACTTTCTTTAAATTTCAACGATAAATATAATTCGGTATTTAAAATAAATAAAATCAATTAATATGAAATACATCAATTACTTTACTATTGCTATGTTATTATCTGGACTTTCTTTTTCGCAAGCTCCACAAACATTTTCCTATCAGACAGTTGTCCGTGATTCAAATTGGAATCCTAGATCAAACGAGTATCTTAACGTCTCAATTAGTATTTCGGAAGACAGTCCTGAAAATTTTCCTATTTATCGTGAGATACACGACTCAGTATTGACAAACTCAATTGGCCTAATTAATTTGGCGATTGGGGCGGGTACTCCAACAGCTAGTATGTTTGAGGAAATTGATTGGGCTAATCACTCTCATTTTTTAACTGTCGGAATATCCGAGATTTCGGACGAGTTAAACGACTCCGATTATTTAATAATTGGATCAACACAACTTAGAAGTGTGCCTTACGCCCTGTTTTCACAAACAAGTGGAAACCCGGGTAATCCTGGGCCGCAAGGACAAACTGGTCCTCAGGGTCCTCAGGGCGAAATGGGAATGCCAGGTCCGGTTGGTCCCATTGGTCCGCAAGGTCCAGTTGGCCCCCAAGGCCAAGCATCTAACATCCCTGGCCCTCAGGGTGAACCTGGCCCTCAGGGCGAACCAGGAAATAGTATGTATCAAGATTGGTTATCTTACACCGATGAAGATGGCAACACTCCAAATCAAGGCGGAACAATTGAGGAGTACTTATTAGGTCAAAATATATTTGAATTTTGGCAAAATAATGGAAATCAGGGTGCATCTTTAGAAGATTTTTTTAATTTCTTACAACAGGGACCACAGGGACCACAGGGACTACAGGGACCACAGGGATCACAGGGACCACAGGGACCACAGGGCCCGCCATTAACCGAAATAAACTTAGACAATGTTTCTATTAATGTCAACGGGGTTTGCTACGAAATAATATTGGGATTTGGTGAATCTATGGTTCTCATGCTTGGTGATATCGTAGATTGCGAATAACTAAATATTTAAGTCTAAGAGTATTGGACAGTGGTCAGAATGATGAACGTCCTGTAATATTTTAGCTTCATTAATTTTGTTTGTTAAAACTTTTGATAGCATATGGTAATCAATTCGCCATCCTTTGTTTTTTAATCTTGAATTTGCTCTGTAACTCCACCAGCTATATTGATGAGGACTTAAGTTTTTTTCTCTAAAAGTATCTACAAATCCAAGCCTTAAAAAACCACTCATCCAATCTCTTTCTTCTGGCAAAAATCCGGATGAATTCTTATTAGAAACAGGATTATGTATGTCAATTGCCTTATGACAGATGTTAAAGTCACCTGAAATCACACAGTTCTGTCCTTTGAAATTCTCATCAATAAACTTATAGAATACTTTTAAAAAATTCATTTTATATAATTGCCTTGAGCTACCGCTTGTTCCTGATGGAAAGTAGCATGACAAAACATTTATATTTTTATATTTAGCAATTAAAACACGCCCTTCGTCATCAAATATTTTTTCTCCACAACCATAAATAATTTTTTCTGGCCTTTTTTTACTTAATATAGCAACACCGCTGTAGCCCCTTTTTTCTGCAGGATACCAGAAACATTTATATCCTATACTTTCAAATTGTTTTGAATCAAACTGTTGAGGAGTTGCTTTAATTTCCTGAAGACAAATTATATCAGGATTAATGTCTTCAAGCCAATTAATAAATTTTTTTTTAATTGCAGCACGTATACCATTTATATTATATGAAATAATTTTCATATTAGTTGATTTTCATTTCACAGATGTCAGGTGCAACAGTCGTTTCACCGTCTGTTTTATCAATTATTTCTTCAATTGATACTCCTGGAGCATACTCTTTTAAAATAAATTTCGAATTTTCTATTTCCATCACTGCTAGGTTCGTAACAATTTTTTTAACACAATTTTTTCCTGTTAGTGGAAGTGTGCAATTTTTAAGTAGTTTTGATTTACCATTTTTGTTTGTATGCATCATAGCAACAATTATGTTCTGTGCCGATGCCACTAAATCCATTGCTCCCCCCATACCCTTAACCATTTTGCCAGGTATTTTCCAAT
Organism: Flavobacteriales bacterium; assembly: GCA_002863085.1. Classification (GTDB taxonomy): domain Bacteria; phylum Bacteroidota; class Bacteroidia; order Flavobacteriales; family TMED113. The sequence goes on along the minus strand of PKDT01000033.1, from coordinate 1,955 downwards.
TTGCTATATCACCACTTTGAGCGACCTCCATTGCTCCTAGCACGGTTAGGTCAACTCTTCCACTTCTAATCATTCCAAAGCTTTCAGCAGAACTAAATATAGCAGAACCGTCAAGAGTTGTTATGGTTTCTTTGCCAGCATTAATTAAATCGGGGTCTACCTTGGCTTTGGGCGGAAATGGTCCCATGCCCAATAATCCATTTTCTGATTGTAAAACAACGGAAATATCATCGGGGATGTAATTAGCTATAAGTGTCGGTATTCCAATACCTAAATTAACATAAAAGCCATCTTTTAGTTCTTGTGCAATTCTTTTAGCAATTTCAAATTTTGATAAAGACATATTATTTTGTAGTTAATTTTTCAATTCTTTTTTCGTAATTTTTTCCCTCGAAAATTCTGTCTACGTATATGTTTGGAGTGTGAACCTCGTTAGGGTCAAGACTTCCATTTTCAACGAGAACTTCTACCTCTGCGATTGTAATTTTTCCAGCAGCAGCCATCATAGGATTAAAGTTTCTTGCAGTTCCACGATAAATGAGGTTTCCCATCCGATCTCCCTTCCAAGCCTTAACCAGTGCAAAGTCTGAAGAAAATGCTTTTTCAAGTAAATATGTTTTCCCGTTGAAAATACGCGACTCTTTCCCATTAGAAATCTCTGTTCCAACTCCACTTGGTGTATAAAAAGCAGGAATACCCGCTCCAGCCGCCCTACACCTTTCGGCTAATGTTCCCTGCGGAATTAGCTCCACATCCAATTCTCCGCTAAGTAATTGTTTTTCAAATTCAGAATTTTCACCAACATATGAGGATATCATTTTTTTTACTTGTTTAGTTTTTAATAGTAGCCCAATTCCAAAATCATCAACTCCTGCATTATTCGAAATACAAGTTAGGTTTCGTGTTCCTTTTTTGACAAGAGCCGATATTAGATTTTCAGGAATTCCGCAAAGCCCAAAACCACCGAGCATAATTACAGAGTTGTCTTTTATGTCAAATATTGCGTCGTTGGCATTTTTGTATAATTTATTCATTATTAAAATTCTTCGTTTTCAATTTGTGTTTTGTCAGAGCAATCTAATGTAATATTATTACTATTTTTAGGAATTTCAAAGCGAGCTTTATTTAATTCAATTAACGAGTCAGAATACAAACTATTCATGTATTCCCCCCAAATTGGTAATGCCATCTGAGCACCTTGTCCAAGTTTTAGGTCTCGAAATCTCACAGCCCTATTATCAGCGCCTGTCCAAACGCCAGTAACAAGGTCAGGTACAAAACCAATAAACCAGCCGTCAGAATGGTTTTGAGTGGTCCCAGTTTTACCAGCAATTTCATTATTCATTTTGTATTTCCATCTTAGCCTGCTTCCGGAACCTCTATTTATAACACCTTGGAGAAGCTTTACCATCACAATATTTTTATCTTCGCTCAAAATTTCTTTTGGAGAATTAGTGAAGGTTTCAATTACAACTCCATTTTTATCTTCGATTCTTGACACAAAATATGGCTCCATGTAAATTCCGCTATTTGCGAATGTACTATATGCTCCAGTCATTTCAAAAAGTGAAATCTCAGCAGTTCCCAGACACAAAGAGGGTACTGCGGGTAAGTAGCTTGTTATTCCCATTTTTCTCGCCAACTTAATAACTTTTCGTGGCCCAACTCGTTTCATTAAGTAAGCTGAAATAGTATTTTTTGATTGTGCTAGTCCATCAACTAATGTTAGTTCTCCTCCGTATTTTTTATTTGCATTTTCAGGAATGTAGTCTTCGTCTAATCGCCACTTTTCTTTTTCGAATATTACTTGAACATTTGGAACTTTGAAGCAAGGAGAATATTTGAATTGGTCGATTGCTGTTGCATAAATAAAGGGTTTAAAAGTTGAACCAACCTGTCTTTTACCCTCTTTGACGTGATCATATTTAAATTGTTTGTGATTTATTCCACCAACC
>PKDT01000006.1 GCA_002863085.1 Flavobacteriales bacterium | reverse complement strand
CGACGATATTAAATTTTCAATATTAAACTCTTCTTTTTCATTATTATAAATACTTTTCATTTTGTAAATATAGAAATAAAGTGTGTTTTTGAGTTTAGTTAATTAATACCTATTTTTATTAATTGGAAAAATAGACCACAATGACGGTCACGGTCTAACTTAATACTTTCTCGGGTTTAACAAACTCACTTTACTAATCGACAAGTTCATTGACTCATAATAGGTCATTTATTAAATCACAGATTTTCCGTTAAATTTTCAATGTACTTTTGTTATTATAACATTATAGTATGACCCTCAAAAAGTTTCATCACTATTTAATATCAAAGAAACTTCATCACACACTTTGAACATTCATTATAAGTGACTTTGAATATTTAAAAATCAATATGAAAAATTTAATGGTTGGAAGTAGGAATTAAAAGGACCCAAAAGTCGGGTTGAAAACTACTCAACAGTAACCGACTTGGCTAAATTCCTTGGTTGGTCAACATTACAACCCCTCATTTTTGCAATGTGATATGAAAGAAGTTGAAGTGGTAGTGTTGTTATCAGGGGAGATAAAAAGTTATTTGTTTCGGCGATTTCAATCACGTGATCAGCAATTTTGGACATTTGTTTGTCATTTTTATTTACAATTGCAATTAGTTTTCCTGACCGGGCTTTAATCTCTTCGGCATTGATGAGCACCTTTTCGTAATTTGACTTGTTGGTTGCAATTATAACGGTAGGCATATTTTTATCAATTAATGCGATAGGCCCGTGTTTCATTTCTGCGGCAGGGTAGCCTTCAGCATGTATATATGAGATTTCTTTGAGTTTTAATGCACCCTCCAAGGCAACTGGAAAGCTAATTCCTCTTCCAAGATAAAGAAAGTTTTTTGCATCCTTATATAATTCAGAAATCTTTATAATTTTATCATTTATATCATCAATGGTCCTACTCATTTTATCACTTATTTGAACCAACTCTTTTGTCAGCTCAGTAATTTTAATAGATGAATTTCTTTCCTTCAGTGTATTAAGATAAAGGGCAATCAAAATTAAAACTGTTACTTGGGACGTAAATGATTTTGTTGATGCTACACCGATTTCAGGTCCAGCATGTGTATATGTACCAACACCAGCAGACCTTGCAATTGAGGAACCAACAACATTACAAATACCATAAACAAAAGCACCCCTTTGTTTCGCTAGCTTTAGTGCAGATAGTGTGTCTGCAGTTTCACCAGATTGTGAAATTGCAATAACCATGTCGTTCGTAGATATTAGAGGATCTCGATAAAGAAATTCAGAGGCATACTCAACCTCGACTGGAATTCTTGCAATTCCTTCGATTAAATATTCTCCAACAAGTCCGGCATGCCAAGATGTTCCACACGCAATAATTATGATTTTTTTTACATTTTTTAAAAAATCAATATTTTCATTTAGACCCCTAAGCCTTGTTCTTTTAAAGTCAGAGGATATTCTTCCTCTTAGTGTTTCAACAATTGCTTTAGGTTGTTCATAAATTTCTTTAAGCATGAAAGTTTCATAGTTTCCTTTTTCAATTGCTTCCAGTTCAATATTTAGCTTTTCGATATACGGTCGTTTACTTTTGTTTTTTATATTTTTAATTTTTATTTCGCTCGCACTAACTTCGGCAATCTCGTTATCTTTTAAATAAATTACATTTTTTGTGTAATTTAAAAAAGGAGCTGGGTCAGAAGCTATAAAATTCTCATTATTTCCAACTCCAATAATCAAAGGGCTACCTTTTTTTGCTACAACAATTTTTTCAGAGTTTTTTTTATCAATAACTGCAATTGAATATGCGCCAACAACTTGAGATAGAGCAAGCTGAATCGATTTAAAGAGACCAGTTTTTTCATTAGTTTGAACATCTTGAATAAGGTTAATTAAAACCTCTGTATCAGTCTCACTAACAAATTTATAACCTCTATTTACCAAACCCTCCTTAATTGTTAAGTAGTTTTCTATTACACCATTATGAATAACAGCCAGGTTTTTGTTCATAGAAAAATGAGGATGAGCATTAAGATCGTTGGGCAAGCCGTGTGTGGCCCATCTTGTGTGTCCAATACATAGACCCTCAATTTTATCTTTTTTTACAACTGAGTCTAATGAGCTAACTTTTCCAGACTTTTTCTTAATAATGATACTGTCATCATCAATAAAAGCAATTCCTGATGAATCATAACCACGATACTCTAATCGTTTAAGTCCTGAAATAACGATACTTTTTGCATCTCCAGGACCAATATATCCAACTATTCCGCACATTTAGCCTCGAATTAAGATTAGAGTTAATTTAATTGGATTTGAGGAAGAGTTACTAATTTGAAGCCTGCTAACATTTGAACTTCTGTTATATGTGTAGATTCTGCAAACAGAATTATGATTATTTGATATTATTTTTTGAAAATGTTGAGTCAGGTCGAATTCATAGCGCTCATTGTTAATTAATATGCCGCCATTAACTCCTTCAATAGGAATCAAGTTGTTTTCAAAATATTCAACAAGACTGATTTGTTGAGGTAATGGAAAGCCATTGTTTTGATTGTGAACAGGAACTTCAAGAGTCGCTTTATTAACGATAAACAGAGAATCTTGCAAGTCGTTCAGAAATTTAAAATCCATTTCTGTGTATACGCCGCCCATTGACTGAACAAAGAAATATTCAGACGTGTAAATGCTTTCTTCATCATAATTTTGAGATACATTATTTATTTTTATACCAGGTCCAATAGGAAAAAATGTTGAGATTGTTTCATTGTTATTGTTTGTATAGTTAATTTCTAATTCAGCAATGTCAGATGAGCAATCAAAGTAAACAATAGCTCCATTTTGATCAGCTGGTTCAACATCAATTTGAAATCCATAAAATACATTTGTAAAGTTTTCGTTGTTGGATAATGCTTGAGAATCAAGATTTAGAATTTCTCCGAGTCCAAAGTTTTGTGGCAAATCAATCTCTAGTTTGTTAGAGTCAAGAACCTCGTTAAGACTGATACTATAATTAGCACCGTTTATTAGTTCAGAGTTGATTACACTACTTGTAAAAAAACTATTCTCATCACTACTTAAAGACTCCGTTAAGGTAGAAAGTCTAATATTTAAAATAGATAATGAGTCGCCAAAAAAATCTGAAACCGGCAATGTAAGTTTTGAAAAATTAACGTTATTTGCGTCAAACTCCATCTCGTTGTTAGGTAATGTAATTTGAAACGAAAATGATGCGTTGGTTAGACCGGAAATAGGGTCATTATAAGAGCCGAGTAAACCAATCGAGCTTTGTGCCTGAAGACTATCTTCAATCGCAGAATATATTTCAATTTCTTTTAAGCTATCTGGAAATAAAAAGACTTCGTTATTAGAGTTTATTACAATATTTTCACCAATGATTGATTCTTCATTTTGGCATGCAAAAAATAATCCAAGCAGAAGAACTAACTTTGAAAAAGTTAAAATTATATTATACATAACTAAACTAGAGCTTCAGAAAAAAAATTTTGATAAAAGTTGTAATAATCTGTGTCGACTTCAGGGGATAAGGACGCAATTCCGTTTTTAGTAACAAATTCACTAATTTTAGACTTTGAGGAATCATCTTCAAAAATGACACCGTCAGAAAATTTGACAGCATGCATATTCAAAGATTCAAAATTCGGTTTTTTTAAATTTGTTATCAAATTCTCTTCAATTCCATCAAATTTTATTTTATCGAATATCATTTTATCAAGAGTTCCATTGAAGCCGGAACTATATATAGAAGATATAATTTTGGTATGTTCAAAAACAGCGTTTTGTTTGTATATACTTTTGAGATACATTGGAAGAAGAGAGGTAAACCATCCGTGACAATGAATAATGTCTGGACTCCAACCCAACATTTGAAGAGTTTCTAAAACTCCTCTGCAAAAAAATATCATCCTTTCATCATTATCAGAAACAAGTTTTTCGCAGCTGTCAAACAGAGTTACTTTTCTTCTAAAATATTCTTCATTATCTATAAAATAAACTTGAAGCCTTGCTTGGGGGATTGAAGCAACTTTTACGATTAAAGGCTGGTCAATGTCATTGACAACAATGTTGACTCCGGAAAGTCTGATTACTTCATGTAGTTGATGTCTACGCTCATTTACACAACCATATTTTGGCATGAATAAGCGCACTTCTGTATCTTTATTTTTTTTAACTTTTTTGGCAAGTTCTAAAACACTTTCTGACAATAAACCATTTGTTGTATAGGGGCTGACTTCTTGGGAAACTATTAATATTCTTTTCTGCATCGACAATCTTACGTTTTTTTGAATTTACAAAATTAGTAAAAATTGTCGTCATTTTAAAAAAATACATGCATTTTAGTGTTTAATTTAAAATGATTTTGTGAAAATTGTCAGAACAGTAAAAGAGCTATCCAAAGTTGTAGAAAATTATAAGAAACTTAAAAAGCAAATTGGATTTGTTCCCACAATGGGGTCAATCCATGACGGACACATTAAATTGGTTAAAGATTCAATAATTGAAAATGATTTGACAGTTTGTTCAATTTTTGTGAATCCAATTCAGTTTAACAATTTAGAAGACTTAGAAAACTATCCTAGAGAAGAAAAAACTGATTTTATAAAACTGAGGAAAGTATTTTGTGATGTTGTTTTTGCTCCTGACGAGGCTGAGATTTACCCAGAGGATTTTAAAAAAATCAAATTTAGATTTTCCAATGCATTATCGATACTTGAGGGAGAGAAAAGACCAGGACACTTTAACGGTGTTTTGAATGTTGTTAAATTATTATTTGAATTTATCAAACCAGATCGTGCTTATTTTGGCGAAAAAGACTACCAGCAACTTTGGATAATATCTAAGTTTAAAATCCGTTTCAACATTCCTACCGAAATAAAACCAGTTGTCACTGTAAGGTCTAAAAATGGATTAGCCCTAAGTTCAAGAAATAAAAGAATGAATTCAAAGCAAATTATTATCGCACAAGCTGTTTATAAAGCTCTAACAGATTTAAGAAAAAAAGTGAAGTTTTATTTTAACCAAAAAAATAAAAATAAAATAGAAAAAAAATTGTTAAAAAAAATAAAGTTAGAATCAGTTGGTAATGCAATTAGTTCAAACTCACTAAAAATTGAATATTTTGAAATTGTGGATGTTGAAAATTTTAATATTGTAGATACTTTGTTTTTAGAAAAAAAATATAGAGTTTTGATTGCTGTTTATGTTGGTAAAATAAGACTAATTGACAATATCTCAATTTAAAAATATGCTAGTACAGGTAATGAAATCTAAAATCCATCGGGTCACTGTAACAGAGGCTGATGTCGATTATATTGGTAGTGTGACAATTGATCCAATTTTAATAAAAGCAGCGAACCTATTCCCTGGTGAGAAGGTTCAAGTTTTGAATCTTGACACTGGAGAACGTCTTGAAACATATGTGATTACTGGTGATGAAAGAGGACAAATTGGAATAAATGGTCCTGCTGCTTTAAAAATTAAAGTGGGTCACAAAGTAATAATTGTTGCATATGGTTTCATCAACATAAACGAAGTCAAAAATCATCGCCCTTTTGTTGTTTTTCCAAATGAAAAAACAAACCTGCTAAAATGATGAGTTTATCGAAAAATTATTTTACTGTAACTATATTTTTTATTGTTGGAATTTCACTTTTTTGGCTGTCAGTAAGAAACATTGAATTTGTAAGGTTTTTTGAAACAATCAAAGCAATTAAAATAAAGTGGTTGTTATTTTCAGTTTTTCTTGGATACTTCGCTTTCATATTAAGGGCATTGAGATGGAAGCTAATGATTGAACCTTCAGGATACAATGTAAGAGTCTCTAAATTATTGCACTCTGTAGTTTTTGGGTATCTTTTTAACTCAATAATACCAAGAAGTGGTGAAATTGTCAGATGCTCAACACTAAGTAAGTCTAATAACATACCAATTTCTTCTTTAATCGGCCATGTTATTTTGGAGAGACTAATAGACATTTTGGTTTTGTGTTTGTGTTTGATTTTAGTTCTTTTTTTAAACTTTGAACAATTTATTTCGTTTTCAAATTTTTTTAAAATCCCGTGGACTCTAATAATTTCATTAGCGTCTTTGGCAATAATTTTCATTTTAATTTTAAAAAAATCTTTTTTTTTGAATGAGGCTTTTTCTAAAAAAATTACATCATTTTACAATGGTATAAAAGACGGGTTTATGTCATTTAATCTACTTAGAAATAAGTTAATTTTTATTTTCTACACCTTTTTAATTTGGCTTTGTTATTTTTTAATGACATACCTCTGTTTTTTTTGTTTTGAAGAATTAAAAACCTTATCATTTCAAAATGGTCTATTTGTAATGGTAGCTGGTGGTTTGGGAATGATTGTCCCTACACCGTCAGGCATAGGTTCGTATCATTTTTTAGTTATTAAATCAATGAGCGTATTAAGCATAGGAAACGAAATTTCAACTTTTTATGCTTTGACGGTACACACTTCACAAACCTTAATGGTAATCATTGGTGGATTGATATCCATGTATTTTCTGTATGTAAGTAATGAAAGTCAATTATGAGTAAAATATATTTTTATTGTAAAAGCTGCGGTTATGAGTCTCCAAAATGGCTTGGAAAATGTCCTTCATGCAATCAGTGGAACACTTTCGTTGAGGAACTAAAGCCAACTTTAAGTAAAAATAAACCAAACCAATATTCAAATAATTATTCAAAAGCTGTTCCCATAGGCTCCATCAAAAATGAAAACTCACAAATGAGGCCAACAAGCGACTCAGAACTTAACATCGTTTTGGGCGGTGGAATTGTTTCGGGTTCTGTAATTCTTCTTGCCGGTGAACCTGGAATTGGTAAATCAACTCTGCTGCTGCAAATTGCATTGAGACATAATGCAAAAGTTCTTTACATTTCAGGCGAAGAAGCCCCCTCTCAAATAAAGTTGAGGGCTGATAGACTTGGAATAAATAATAATGATTGTATTATTTTTAATGAAACTTCATCATCAAAGATTATCAATCATTGCTCTCAAACAACTTCCGATAAAAATCCATATAGTTTAGTTATTGTTGACTCAATTCAAACTCTTTTTAGTGATTACATTGAATCACCAGTGGGCTCTGTTAGTCAAATTAAGCAATGTTGTTCTGAGCTTGTTCAGTTTGCAAAAAAATCCAATATCGCTGTGATTCTCATTGGCCACATAACAAAAGAAGGTCAAATTGCAGGTCCAAAGATTTTAGAACACATGGTGGATGTTGTTGTAAATTTTGAAGGAGAAAAAAATCACATGTATCGTCTTTTAAGAGCTTCTAAAAACAGATTTGGACCGACATCAAAAGTTGGTGTTTACGAAATGCAAGAGACGGGTTTAAGGCCCGTCTTAAACCCTTCAACAATATTAATTAATCAAAATGGAAGTTATGCTAGTGGGACAACGATTGCCTCAACATTTCAAGGACAAAAAACTTTTCTGGTTGAGGTTCAAGCACTTGTTACACGGGCAGTTTATGGTACTCCACAAAGATCTTCTGTTGGATTTAATGCTAAAAGACTAAATATGCTATTGGCTGTAATGGAAAAGAAATGTGGTTTTAAATTAAGCACCAAGGATGTTTTTTTGAATATAGCTGGGGGAATAAGCATTTCTGATCCATCAATGGACTTAGCAGTTATTGCCTCAATACTATCGTCAAATGAGGATTTAATTATTCAATCTAAATTATGCCTAAGTGGAGAAGTCGGGTTAAACGGCGAAATTAGACCCGTTCCAAGAATTGATGAACACATTGAAGAAGCTAAGAGAGTGGGGTTTGAAAAGATTATTATTTCCTCAAAAAATAAAATTATTAAAAAGATTGATGGTATCATGGTTATCCAATGTAGTAAAGTAATGGACGTGTATACTTGTATATCTAATTTATTAAATCAAAATCGCAACGAGTAATTATTACTCTTTTTAGCTAAAAATTACTATATTTGTTAGCATTCTTTTTACAGATTAAAAATATTAACATGAACAAGTACATATTCATATTTACAACAATTTTGTTTACAGCAAATCAATTATTTTCACAAAATGAACCCGTTTTGAGAAGTGGCACTCCACAAGTTATGGAGGAAGCTTTAAAAGATTCTGAAAAGAGACTAGTTCTCGCTCAACTTGAAGCATTTACTCAGGAGTTTATTGCCAATAAACAAACTAGAAGTGTTGAGTCAAATTATATTATTCCACTGGTTGTTCACGTAATTCACAATTATGATAATGAAAACATAAGCTACGATCAGGTAGATAACGCACTCAATAGGTTAAATGAAGATTTTCAAGGCCTAAATGATGACCTTTCGACAGTTATTGATGAATTTACTGACATCATTGGTTCTCCTGGCTTTGAGTTTAGACTAGCCACCAAAGATCCGGACGGAAACTGTACTTATGGCGTAAATAGAGTTGCAAGTCCTATGACATCAAATGCTAGCGCCTCAAAAATCATGGCTATTGCCAATTGGGATGATAAAAAATATATCAATATTTATGTTGTTAGAAGTTTTCAAGAGTCACAGTCTAGTGCTGCTGCTTTTGCTGTCAACCCTGGTAGTGGTAGTGAAGAATATGGGGATTATATTTTCTTTAGATACGACTATTTTGCAGATTGGAACGTAAATAGCGACAATGGTCCAACTGGAAATATGTATAGAAGACATGTTCCAACCCATGAAATGGGACACTTTATGAATCTTGCACACCCCTGGGGCCCTACTAATGATGCTGCCGAAGAAGATAATTGTTCCCTTGATGACGGCGTTGAAGACACACCCGAAACTATTGGAACCCAAGGCGGCTGTCCAACTAGTCAAGTAACATGTGATGGCCAAGTAGATAACGTTCAAAATTTCATGGAATATTCCGATTGCATTTGCATGTTTACTCAAGGCCAGTCCGTAAGAATGGAAGCTGCTGTAAACAGTTTAGCCGGAAATCGTTGGTATCTTTGGCAAGAAAGTAACTTGATTGCAACCGGAACTGATGACGAATCTTGGAATAATGAGCCATATGCCGATTGTGCACCGATACCTGATTTTAAAACAAGTGAAACATTGGGGTGTGCGGGCACTCAGGTGACATTTACAGATTACACATACAATTACAGAACAGAAAACATTACTTACAATTGGACATTTGAAGGTGGAACACCACAGAGCTCAAGTTTTAAAAATCCCACAGTTGAATACCTTCAACCAGGTAATTATGATGTTACTCTTACTACATGTAATGGTGACAATTGCAATGAAAAGGTCCTGTATGATTATATAACAATACTATCTGAAACGGATGTTTTATCTGAAGGTGGGTTTTCACAGAGTTTTGAGTCAGTAAGTTTCCCAAATCTTGATACCGAAATCTGGTGGGGCGGTAATGCCAACGGTGAACAACACTGGGAAAGAACAGAGGATGCATCAAACCTCGGGACATCATCATTAAAAATAAAAAGCCAAAATTATGGCTATGATAGAAAGTCTCACGAATTTTCTACTCCTGAACTAGATCTTTCAGAATTTTACACTGGTGGTAGTGGCGCAGCAGATGTTTGGGTATCTTTTGATTATGCTTATGCACGAAGACTTCCTTATACTGCTGGGGAGCTTGATGATGACGGCCTAGTGTCTGATACATTTTCAATTCATCATGATGAACTAATAATATCTTACAAACAATGTGGTGATGATGTTTGGACCGAGAGACCAAGACTGTCTACTAGACCAGGTTACCAAGGCTCATTTGGAGCACAACAAGAAAATCTTATAACTACTAGCAAGATATATTTCAATTCATTCATACCACAAAGTGGCTATGTTGAAGACGGTGGAGAGTGGAAGAGATATTCTAAAAATTTAAACATTTTAGAATCCCAATTGGTTGACGACCCCTCAATTGTTGTGAAATTTGAGTTTGTTGGTACAGGAGAAGATCAGTTTTCATTTCATTTAGTGGATATGGGTCCTATGGGATATGATTACATAGAGTCAAGTTCAATTGGTGGAAATTGGTTGTACATTGATAACGTCAGGATTGGAAATCAGTCGGATGTTCTTAATACAAGAAGCTCTAATTTAACAGATTTCAGTATCTCACCAAATCCAACTCAAATTGGCCATGGTCAAATAGAATTTGATGTACAAGAAGATGAAAAGCTTAGTTTTGGAATATCAAATCTTCTTGGAAATCAAATAGATTTTAAGGAAATGAATGTTACTAGAGGTAAACACAGCCTTAAAATTTCGGAAATCTTTCAAATATCAAAAGAGGGTACTTACATTATCTCTATTAATGGTAAGAAAACTCAACTTTCTAAAATGGTTATTGTAAGGTAGTTTCATGCTTAGGTCGTTTTCTTTACTAATTGCAATGCTAGCTATTTATGGTGTTTCATTTAGCCAAATTGACAGGTGTTCAACAGATGAGATGGTAAAAAAAGAGCTTTTATTAAATCCTGATAAGAGGTTGATACTTGAGCAACTAGAATTTTTCACAGAACAGTTTGTAAATGACTATAATTCTGGTAGAATCTTAGAGACTAATTATGTTATTCCAGTTGTTGTTCATGTTATACATGATTATGGCGATGAAAGAATTGATTTTTCTCAAATAGAATCAGCAATTGAGAGTATGAACAATGATTTTAATCTCAGAAACGATGATTTAATTGACTCAAATGGAAATTTCATATCCTCTGTAGCTAATAATAATGATACAGTTTTTATTTTCTCTCCGGAAAATCCCAGTCAGTATCCAATTCTTTGGAATTTTGAAAACAACTCATCTGTTAAAAAGTTTGAATCAATTTGTTCAATTGGACCTGTTGAAATTATAGCTGATGATCCAGGTAATAATTATTTCAGTGGTGGTATATTAAAAATTTTATATGATCAGACTTTACCACCTGTTGGCGGAGAATTGATTGCAAAAATTATAACCACTGAGGCAAGAGGTTTTGAAGATATAGTAGCAGATGTTGGAGTCGAATTTAGGTTAGCCACGAAAGACCCTGATGGAAATTGTACGAATGGTGTTACATACGATCAATCTGTGTTGACCTTCAACGGCGGAGAAAATGTTAAAGATGATACATACTGGGATAATGATATGTACTTAAATATATGGACCGTGGCAAATGTTGCAAGTGGCGCAGCTGCATACGCTTATTACCCTGGATCAGCGCCTCAGAATCATGAAGGGATCTTATGTCAACATGATTATTTTGGTACCACTGGAACATCTAGCAACAGCAACTGGAGGAGACATACCATTTCTCACGAAGTTGGTCACTATCTCAATTTGCCTCATCCATGGGGAAGTACTAATGATCCCTCTTTGGAAGAAAATTGCGGTACGGATGACGGCGTTGAAGACACTCCCAATACGATTGGTGCATCAGGATGCTATTCATATGATTCTCAGATCTCTTGTGAATCCTTAGATAATGTCGCAAATATTATGGATTACACAAATTGTGCTTATATGTTTAGTAATGGTCAAAAAGCAAGAATGATAGCTGCTCTCAATTCCACTTCTGGTGCAAGAAACAATCTCTGGTCGGAGGAAAACCTTATACTTACCGGAACAGACGATTCTCATTATTTTTCTGATCCCTTTTCAGAATGTTATCCCATTGCAGACTTCCAGGTTGTTGGTGAGTCCATTGGAGCATTGGGAATTAACGAAGGATTTAATGTTACATTTCAAGATATGACCTATAATGTTCCAGAAAATCAAATCTCTTATCAATGGTATTTTCCAGGAGCGTCACCATCTTCATCAACTACTAAAAACCCTACTGTTACATACAATGAATCTGGACAACACGATGTTACATTAGTTGTTTCTAACAATAATGGTTCATCTGAACTCGTTAAAGAAAAGTGTATAGTTATCTTAGATAGAACTGATGCACCATTTATAGAAAATTTTGAAAGCTCGTCATTTCCAATTAGTGAATCATTTGAATCACCAAGCTGGTATGTCTTTGAAAATTATCCCAATGAGGAAAATTGGAGATCTTCATCAATAGCTTCATTCGACGGCTCACAGTCAATTAGAATAAGAAGCAAGGATTTTAGTGCAGGATTTAATATTAAACAAGAGATGTATAGTCCAGATATTAACTGTAGCGATTATGAGCTAGGTGAACCCCTGAATTTGTACTTTAATCTAGCGTACAGTAAAAGAATACCTTATTTAGATGTTTATGGAAACAGTGTAATGGATGATGAATTAATAATTTACAGAAAACATGCTGGTCAAGGATTTATGGAAAGAGCCAGGTATAATGTTTCAGACTTAATCAACAATGACCAGATATATTTTAACGACTATGTCCCATCACAAAACGATTGGATTGAAAAGGTAGTTAACTTAGGCTCCTCTGCTGGACAAGAAAGCCTTATCTTAAAGTTTGAATTTACCGGCAAGGGCTACCTTTCAACTGACACATTAATTCCAACAAATTTAGGGGGTGATTATATTTCTAATAACATCGGAGGAAATTGGCTCTATATTGATAACGTAAGAGTTGGCAATCCCACAGATATTGAGGATAGAATAATTTCAAATGAAAATGAAAAGAATACAAAAAGCAACATAATTTTTGATCTTTATGGTAGAAAATATGCTTTAAACGAAAAGCTAAATCCAGGTGTTTACTTCAAGGACGGGATTATGATATTTATAAATGATTAGATGGCAAGATTAATAACTATTTTTTTGTTAGTGATTCCATTTGTTATGTTATCTCAACATCACAAGTTGTGTGGTACGGATAATGTAATGAAAAACTATATCAACACAACACGATTTAAAAATGAACAGGCCAAAATCTTGAAGCTTGAAAACTATAATGTAAACACCAAAATAATTCCTATAGTCTTTCATATTATTCATGATGGAGATCCAATTGGAGTCAACGAAAATGTTTCAGTTGATCAAATTATGGATGCAGTAAACATTATAAACGAAGATTTTAATAATCAAAACTCTGACCTTGAAAACGTAATTGATGATTTTCAAAATATTATTGGAAATCCAAATATTGAGTTTAGATTAGCAAAACTTGATCCTGATGGAAATTGTACAAGCGGAATAAATAGAATTGTTTCTTCAATGACTACTCAGGCGAATGACTGTATAAAGGACCTCATAGCATGGGACGATTCTCAGTATGTAAACATTTGGGTTGTAGAATCAATTGATAGCTCCATTGGCGCTGCTGCATACACTTATTTGCCCGGAACATTGTGGGATGAAGTTGAGGGTATAATTATTAATCACGAATACTTAGGGAGTATAGGATCCTCAAACAATACACCATATAAACGTCATACACTCAGTCATGAGTTTGGACATTACTTTAACCTACAACATACGTGGGGGTGGGGCACAAATGGAGAAGTTGAAAATTGTAATTATGATGATAATGTTAGTGATACACCTAATACAATTGGTGCTTATTCAACATGTAATTTAGCTCAGCAAAGTTGTGGTAACCTTGATAACATTCAAAACTTTATGGACTATTCTTCTTGCACATGTATGTTTTCAGTTGGCCAAGTTAACAGAATGCAGGATTGTTTAAATTCATCAGTTTCGCAAAGAAATAATCTCTGGACAAATAGTAATTTGTGGTTAACTGGTACTCACGACAACTACAATGCCGAGGCTTGTTTACCATCTGTTGATTTTTACACCTCTTATGTTGACAGAATCTGTGCCAATTCACCTATATCATTTATTAGTAATTCCGAAAGTGTTAGTTCCAATTCTGTTTTTTACTGGTCATTTCCGGGATCTGATATAGGATTTTCGTCAGAAATTAATCCACAGGTTACTTACAGTTCATCAGGCCAGTACGATGTTACTTTAAATATCATTTCAACTGGTGGAGAAAGTTCTCTAACAAAGAGTTATTATGTTTATGACCCCCCTAATAGCCTAAATGAAAACTTTCAAAATACTCAGTTTCCAAATAATCCAGAACCTAATCTAGCGTGGTCGATTTTATCACCTAACAATGAATACACATGGACCAGGAGTCCAATATCGTCTACATCTACAACAGGTTCAGTCAGAATAAGAAGCAGATATTACAATTGCAACAAAAAACACAAGCTTTTTTCACCTACTTTAAATCTTTCGAGTTATGCCTTGGGTTCAGGTAATCCTTTAAAGCTTAAATTTGACATGGCATATGGAAAAAGAAATAATCAAACAGATGATTTGCTTGTTATTTCTTTTTCAAAAGATTGTGGTAACACCTGGCAAGTACGTGCAACTTGGGACACTGACGACTTGATAACGACAAACTTTGGAAATGTTGGAAATAATTTCATTCCTAATCAAACTGAATGGATTGAAAAAGAAGTAAATATTCAGTCGGCTGCCGGTGAAGACGATGTAATTATAAAATTTGAATTTTCCGGAGAAAATGGTAGCTATCTTTATATTGATAACGTAAGTTTAACAGGAGAATGGATTGGAATTCATGATGGTCATGAGATCGAGGATGTAAAGCTTATTAAACAATTAGATATTCTGGGGCGTGAGAGTTTGAACAATAGCTTACAAATTTATTTTTTTAGTGATGGTTCAGTTGTAAAGAAATATAAACTTAATCCAGGCAATAATTGATAAACCTTTCATATTTAGGAATTATTAGCACATTTGATGTAATTAGCGTCAAAGAGATATTACAAAAAAATAAAATTAAATTTTTCTTAAAAAATTTATTCGATACATCGGTGTCAGCCGGGTGGGCAAATCCAGGATCAGAGAGTTTTCAAGAGCACTTATATGTTGATAAAAAAAAAACAGCTGCTGCAAAAAAACTACTTGCTAATTATCTTAAATAATTTTTAATCTCTAAATCTGTCATTTTTCCGTTTAACCAGCTATTACTAATATTTGCATTGTATTTCTTATAAAAATTTATGGCCGATTTATTCCAATGTAATACTTGCCACATTATTCTTTTCATGCTTTTTTTATGAGCGATTTTGATTAGTGTTTCAAATAACATAGTGCCAATGCCTTTCCTCCTAAATTTATTACTAACAATTAGGTCTTCCAAGTATAAACATTTCCCCTTCCATGTTGAAAAATGTATAAAATAAATTGCTAAGCCAACAACATTATTATCAGATTCTGCAACCAATAAAAAATAAAGGGGATTTTCACAAAAACCATATTCCTCTAAATCCCTTTCGCTTATTAAAACTTCATCTAATCCCCCCTCGTAATCAGCAAGTTCTTTTATTAGTTCAAGTACCTTAGCTAAATCTTTTTTTGTCCCTTTTCTAATCTTTATCATTATATTTATAATAAATGTTATTATCAAAAATAAAAAAACATATCTTTTTAACTTACGTTAGACTAAGGCAAAAAAATACAATAAAAAAAATATATAAAACTAACGACAGGTTATTAAGGTTAATTTTAGAGTCATTCCAAAAGTTAAAAAGTGGAAATTTCTCTTCTGAAGAAATTAAAATTTTTGGTAAATGTGAATCTTATAGGTCTCAATTACTTGAAAATGATGATTTGATATCATTTGAAGTATTTAATTCTAAAAAAAAAATCAAGGTCAAGGATGTTTGTAAAAAAGCAACCTCTCCGCCATCCTGGGGCAGACTTTTATATTTTATTACTGATTTAATGAAAAACCCTAATTTTTTAGAAATTGGAACTAATCTTGGAATATCTGGTTCTTATATACTAGAAGCAATTAAAAAAAAAGAAAAAGGCAAGCTTATTACAATGGAAGGTGTCCCTATGCTTTCAGAAATTTCGCATAAAAGATTTGAAGAAATTACTAGTAGGAAAAAATTTAAGCTTTATAATGGTTTATACATAGATACTTTCCCAAAATTGTTGAAATCAAAACAATATTTTAATATTGTTTTTATTGACGGAAATCACAACAAAAAATCAACACTACACTACTATGAAAAATTAAAATCTAAATTAGATTTTCCAGCAATAATAATAATTGACGATATTAACTGGAGTAATGGAATGAAATCAGCTTGGAACTCGATTAGAAATGACTCAATGGTTAAGTTTTCTATTGACTTTTATAAAATGGGTATTCTAATTATTGATAATAAATACCATGAGACAAAACAACATTTTAATTTATTTTTAACTTATTAAAATGAAAAGACTATTAATATTATTGTTTCCATTGATTATTTTTTCTCAGAACAGTGAAAATTATACACTTAGTGGTTTTATTTCTGATTCAAGCAACGGAGAAACTTTAATCGGGGTTAATATTATAGTAGATAGTTTAAATATTGGAACATCTACAAATAACTATGGTTTTTACTCACTTACGCTTCCTAAAGCGCAGTATAATATTAACTTTTCTTACATTGGTTATAAAACAAAACAATTAAAACTAAAACTAGACTCTAATATAACATACAATACTGAACTTTCTTTGATAAAGTCTGAGCTTGATGAAATTGTTATCTCTGATAAAAAGAACATAGTTCAACAAACACAAACATCACAAGTTACTGTTCCAATTAAGCAAATTTTTAAAATTCCAGCTCTTTTGGGAGAAGTTGACGTTTTAAAAGCTATCCAACTTTTACCTGGCGTTCAAAGTAGTGAGGGCACATCAGGCTTTTATGTTCGGGGTGGGGGACCAGATCAAAATTTAATTTTGTTGGATGGTGTGCCGGTTTATAACGCATCTCACTTAGGTGGTCTTTTTTCTGTATTTAACCCAGATGCTATCAAGAATGTCAATTTAATTAAAGGAGGATTCCCAGCCAGATATGGTGGTAGGTTATCATCTGTGCTGGAAATAAATATGAAAGAAGGTAATACGAAAAAATTTAAAACTGATATGACACTAGGTTTAATATCATCTAAACTCACAATTGAGGGACCGATAATAAAAAATAAAACATCCTTTATTTTTTCAGCAAGAAGAACCTACGCCGATCTTCTTGTAAGACCATTTATGCCTGATAATACCTCACTTGGCATGTATTTTTACGATTTAAACATGAAAGTCAATCACAGAATTTCGAATAATGATAGAGTTTTTATTAGCAGTTATATTGGTCGGGATAAATTTAGTGTTGATTATGAAGAAAGCGAGACCGATTACTCTGATAGATTAGATTTTGGACTTGGTTATGGAAATATAACATCTACTCTGAGGTGGAATCATTTATTTAGTGAAAGGCTCTTTAGTAATACTACAATTACATATAGTAAATATTCTTTTAACACTGATTTTGGACTTAACTCAAATTATATTTCTGATGAAGGCAATGAAAGTTATAACATTGGTTTTGGATATTTGTCTGGAATTGAGGATTATGCTGCACGAATTGATTTTGATTTTTCTCCAAACCCCAATCACAATTTAAAATTTGGTTATTCATTTACCAATCATAATTTTTTCCCTGGTGAAACTAGTCTTAGTTCGAGTTTAGAGTCTCCTAATAACTCTGAAAATTTTTCAATTGATACAATTTTAAATTTCTCTCAAAATATTGATGCTAACGAGTTTTTTTTATATGTTGAGGATAATATAAAGTTATCAGAAAAATTAAAAACAAACATTGGTGTTCATGCAGGTTTTTATTCAAAAGATAAATTGTCAATTCAACCACGAATATCATCTAGATATCTACTTAATGAAAATTGGTCATTAAAAATTTCTTATGCTCAAATGCGACAAAACATCCACTTATTATCAAACTCATCAGTTGGTTTCCCTAGTGATTTATGGTTGCCCGCAATTGATAGTGTCCCACCACAAACATCTCGACAGTTTGTTGCAAGTGTTAATACTACATTAAAAGACGGAAAATATGATTTAAGTTTAGAACTTTATCACAAAAAAATGACTAATCTTATTACGTACAAAGCAGGATATTCAAATTTACAAAGTACTGAAAATTGGGAAAATGCGATTGAGACAGGGGGCCTAGGGGAATCATATGGCCTCGAGTTTTTTTTACAAAGGAAAACTGGCAAAACAACAGGATGGCTTGGATATACCTTGTCATGGACAAACAGAAAATTTGAAAATATAAACTTTGGTCAATGGTATCCATATAAATATGATAGAAGGCATGATATTTCTGCTGTTTTAACGCATAAAATTAATTCTAATTGGGACTTTTCTTTCACATGGAGTTATGGTACGGGTAATGCAATTACATTTCCACAGCAACTCTATTTATCAAACCCTCAAACTAGCTTGAATTATTATCAAGACCCCTATGTTGAACTTATTGAATCTTATGGTGATCGAAATTCGACTCGGATGCAGGCATATCATAGGTTAGATGTTGGTTTTACCCACACAAAGAAAAAAAATAAGTTTGACAGAATAATTTCATTTGGAGCCTACAATGCATATAATAGAAAAAATCCTTTTTTTGCATATTTGTCATATGATTTAAATGGTAACAGAGTTGCTCGCCAAGTATCGTTATTCCCGGTTATCCCATCAGTGTCATATCGCATAAAGTTTTAATTTATGAAAAAAATAAGTTTTATAATTGTAATAATATTTTTTAATTATTCATGTGAAAACATGGAAACAGTTGTTGATTTGGAAATCCCAGATACTCAATCGGTCTTAGTTTTAAATACTACACTTGAGACTGACAAGCCCGTCCAGGTATTAATATCAAATTCTGTTAATTCCTTTTCCCAATCTTTACCAATGTGTATTGCTGATGCAGAACTATTATTTTACGAAAACGATGACTTTATAGATACATTAAAACTAAACTCTGACAGCTTAATTAACTATTATGTATATTCAAATGGTAATATTGATTCAATCCCAATGAATTTTTATGAGTTAGATTATACACCACAAAAAGATACTTATTATAAAATCGAAGCTAAACATTCAAACTATCCTTCAGTTTTTGCAAGAACATATATTCCTAATGATGTTGATATTGAATATGAAATTGATTTAAGTAATGAGGATTTAATTGGCCTTGAACTAAGTTTTGATGATAATGTGAGTCAGGACAATTACTACAGACTTAAATTGTATTCCTCCTGTTCAAAGGAGTGGGAAAATGAAGAAGGAGAATTAGAGATATATTATTGGGATGGTTTTGTGGAGATGTTATCTAATGATCCTTCATTTCCATCTGGTATTCCTTGGGAAGGATATACTTTCTCTGGAAGTCAAGTTGTTTTCTCAGATGCACTATTTAACGGTATGCATAAAGACATAAGAATTGATATTGAGTCTGGGGGGTACAGCTATGGGGATTGTGATACGGTAAGAGTTCAGTTTTCAGTTTTCAGCAGCGATACTTACCTGTACTACAACTCGCTTGAAGAACACAGAGAAAACGGACCTGCAAGTATCTTTGGTGGTGAGGTCGTTCCAGTTTATTCAAACATAGAAAATGGTTTAGGCTCTATTATCTCGATAAATGCACAAGAGATACAAATAAAACCCTAGTGACTAGTTATAAAATTGTTTTAATTGTTTCCTTAGCTTTTGTAATTTGGGTTTTATAACGTATGAGCAATAGGGTTGTTTAGGATTATTTTCATAATAATTTTGATGATAGTCTTCAGCTTTGTAAAATTTTTGAAAAGGTTCAGTTTCGGTTACAATTTTTTCGTATATGCCGTCACGCTCCATCTCATTTATTATTTTTTCAATTAAATCAAATTCATTTTTCTTATTAAAGAAAATGATGGACCTATATTGAGGGCCAATATCATTACCTTGTCTGTTATATGTAGTTGGATCGTGAGCTGTAAAAAAAATTTTAACCAATGTTTCGTATGAAATTTTTTTCGGATCATAAGTTATTTTACATATTTCAGCGTGATTTGTTATACCAGCAGATACAGACTTGTAGTTAGCATTTGCTTCACTTCCACCAGAATAACCGTTTTCAACTTTGGATACCCCTTTGAGATCACTAAATGCTGCTTCTATACACCAAAAGCATCCTCCACCAAAAAAAGCAGTACTTAGCTTAGGATCTTCATTCATGATAAAAAGGCTTAAAAAAATTAATAATTTCACTTCCAATATTTCAATGGAAAAAATAGCATTCCAAAATTCTCACCATCCTCTTTTTTCTGATTTTTGTGGTGAATTTTATGCGCTCTTCTTAAAGCATTTAAATAACTTGATTTAGTATTTCTAAATAATTTTGACCTTCTGTGTATAAATAAGTCATGGATGAGAAAATACGCAATACCATAAAGACTCACGCCTAGTCCCACCCAGAAGGGCCAGTTTAATGTTTCAAATCCGTTAACAATACCTATGACACCTGGAAGAGCAAATATTATGAAGAAGAGGTCATTTTTTTCGAATGTATGTTTGTGATTGGGTTGGTGATGATCTTTGTGAATTTCCCATAGAAATCCGTGCATAACATATTTGTGTGTAAACCATGCGACAAATTCCATGAATAAAAAGGTTGCAATAGTGATTGAAATGTTTATGATTAAATCAGTCATATTTATTTATCAAGTTTTTTTGAAATTCCGATCCAAGTTTTAAAATTAATTGTTTATCAGTATCAACGTGTTGTTTGTAATTTAGGATTTTTGGTGTGTTAGTTTGTATGCAATATCGGATCCACCTTAATTCTACAAAGTTAGGATATTTACTTATAATTTCCTCTAACTTTTGCCGACCAATTTTAAAATATTTTAATTTTCTTTCGTGTTTAGACTTTAGCATTAGTCCTGCGGCATAGTATGCCATACCAGTTGCAGTGGTTTCACTTTCACAGTACTTAACTAGAGAGTCACAAGACTCAATATTTAAATTTGCTCTTTGAAAAAGCTTTTGGTATTCAATTTTTTGTCCAAAAAAACAAAATGGAAGTAATAATAGCGATCTTAAAATCATAATAAATCAAAATTATTTCGGATTCTACACTCAATAAGCAAAAGTAATTTTTTAAAATTCGAAACTCTAATTCTATTAGACTGAATTTTTTTAGCAGATTGATTTTTAATTTTTTCGAATAATTTTATGTAGTATGTATATGCCAAAAGTACTCCGCCGCGAACTTGCTTAGGAAGTTTTTTTATCCCCTCATATCCTTTAACGAAGTCCAGATTAATATCCTTTTCAATCTGACTTTTTAATTTATCATTAAATTTATCAAAATCAATTCCAGGGAAATATGTTCTTCCAAGTTTATTGAAATCAGAACCCATGTCACGTAAAAAATTTATTTTTTGAAAAGCAGAGCCTAATTTTTTTGCATAATCTTTGAGTTCATCATATTTTTTTTGATCTCCACTTACAAAAACCTTTAAACACATTAGACCAACGACCTCAGCTGAACCTAAGATATAGTATTCATATTTTT
Source organism: Flavobacteriales bacterium (assembly GCA_002863085.1). GTDB lineage: Bacteria > Bacteroidota > Bacteroidia > Flavobacteriales > TMED113. Next base: position 62,823 of record PKDT01000006.1, on the reverse strand, counting down.
TTCTGTCATATTTAATTGATGTATCTAGGTCCATTTCCATACTTACAATAAATTGTTCAATTAATTTAACGTCGATATCAAACCTGTTGACAGTGATTTGAAAACTATTTAAAATTGGATTTAAGCTAATTTTATTTTCTATTGCATATTTGTAGTCATCCTTAAACTTATTAAGTAGATATTTTTTATCATGTGAGTGCATTGTATCTACAATCTCATCAGCAAGTCTAACAAAACCATATATATTATAAATATGTTTTCTAAATTTTTTATTTAGTGATAATATACCTAGTGAAAAGCTGGTGCTGTACATTTTGGTAGTAATTTTACTACATTCAACAGAAAGTTTATCGAAGAGCTTAATAGACGTCATTTATATTTCTTTGAAATTAAATCACCAATTATTTGTCCAGATATTAGTGATGGAGGTACACCCGGTCCGGGAACAGTAAGCTGGCCAGTGTAGTAAAGATTGCTAACTTTTTTATTAATCATCCTAGGTTTAAAATTAGCAGTTTGAAATAAAGTATTGGCTAGTCCATAGGCGTTTCCTTTATACGCATTGTAATCGCTAACAAAATCATTTATACAGTAACTCCTATTGTATATAATGTGATTCCTTATCTTGGTGTTACAATAATTTTCAAGCCTGTTGATAATTATATCAAAATAATACTCTCTCGTCTCTTCATTGTCTTTTGATCCGGGGCTAATCGGAATTAAAAGAAATAAATTTTCCATGCCACTTGGAGCAACTTTTTTATCGGTCTTTGATGGACATGAAACATAAAATAAAGGATCTGTTGGCCATATTTTTTTACTGTAAATTTCATTAATATGTAGATCTATGTCAGAATCAAAAAAAAGATTGTGATGAGTAAGTTTATTTATTTTTTTATCAATTCCTAAATAAAATAGGAGACAGGATGGCGACATAACTCGTTTATCCCAGTATTCACTGTTATAATTTCTATATTTTTTATCAAGGAGACTGTTGTCAACATGTTCATAGTCAGCTGCAGCCACAACTATGTCGGCCGAATAATGGTTGTTTTGAGTTTCAACGGACTCTACTTTGAAATCTTTAACATTAATTTTTTTTACACACTGGTTTTTCTTTATGGTCACTCCTAAATCAAGGCATAATCTTTCAATACCTTTTATAACTTGTACAAATCCACCATCAGGATAATACGTTCCCTGAACAAATCCTGAATATGCCATGAGGCTGTATAGAGCAGGTGTTTCTTCAGGAGCAGTACCCAAAAAAAGTACTGGAAATTCTAAAAGTGCGCGAAGCTTTGGATTTTTGAAGCTTTTATGTACGTGTTTTTTGTAAGATTTTAGTAAGTCAAGGTTGAGGATGTTTTTGAATATTCCTTTGTTAAAAAATTCAAAAAAGGATAAGCCAGGATTGTAAATCAATTTTTCCATGCTAAACTTATATTTAAATTCAGCTTCTTTCATAAATAACTCAAGCGATCGTGATGATCCAGGTTCAATTTTTTCAAATAGTTCTTTTATTTCATTGAACGATGATGAAATTTGAATTGTTTCAAATTCATCGAAAATCATTTGAAAACCTGGATTAAGTTTTATTAAATCGTAATAGTCGGAAACGGACTTATTAAATTTATTAAAAAATTTTTCGAAGACATCGGGCATCCAATACCAGCTAGGTCCCATATCAAACAAAAACCCTTTGTGCTTAAATTGTCTAGCTCTTCCACCTATATCATTATTTTTTTCTAATAATGTCACATTATATCCGTCATTAGCTAACGTGGCTGCAGTGCTAAGACCAGCAAAGCCTGACCCAATTACAATTACATTCATGTTCAGAAGTTAAAATTAAAAAGCGGAATTTGGATGACCAGTAAATTCCGCTTTTGTGGTGCTACCAGGATTCGAACCAGGGACACAAGGATTTTCAGTCCTTTGCTCTACCAACTGAGCTATAGCACCTTACATTTTTGATAGCAAATATAATATCTATTTATTAGAATCATAACATCTCATTTTATAAATTTGCTTAAATAAGGCAATAACTTTATGAATCTTTTAATAGACGTAGGAAATTCAAGAGTCAAATGGTCAATATATAACCAAGATGAGATTTTTGAATACAATACCTTAGATAAGTTAGATTTTAATTACTTCAGAGATATTTTGATGAGATTTAAAGATATCAAAAATGTTGCATATTGCAACAACAAAGAGCATAATAATAATTTTTTAAATAAAATAAACCACCTTGATGTAAACATATATAATGTCAGCGAAACATTAGTTCTACCATTTGAATCACATTATAATAGTATCCAAAATTTAGGTTGTGATAGGATTGCATTATGTTGTGGTGCTGTAAGAAATTATTTGCATGACATCTTAGTGATAGACCTTGGAACATGCATTACATATGATTTAATTATTGATAAAAAACATTTGGGGGGGCAAATTAGTCCAGGTCTTAATATTAGATTCAAATCAGTAAACTCTTTTACAAAAAAGCTGCCTTTGTTGAAATTTAATAAAAATATAAAATTCATTGGGGACTCAACCAAAACCTCACTTGAAGTTGGTATAGCTGATTCAGTCCTATTTGAGATTGATGGAGTGATTAAAAAATATATTAATAAGTACCCTAAATTAAAGGTTGTAATTACTGGGGGAGATTATAAGTTTTTTGAAAATAAATCAAAAAAAATAAATTTTAGCCATCCTTATTTGTTAATGGATGGTTTAAATTATATTATTGCATTAAATGAAAACAAAAATTAGTTTTATTATAATTTTTTTTACAGTATTTACGTTTCAAAGTCAAGTAAATACATACTCACCCTATTCTTATTTTGGTTTGGGTAGTATTCAGAATTCAAATTCAACTTATTTCTTATCCATGGGAGGTTTAAGCAATTCTTTAGCCCTAACAACAACTACTAACTTTAGTAATCCTGCGTCATATTCGTTTTTAAATCAAACTTCATTTAATTTTGGTTTTCTAACCAACATAACAAAACTAACTCAATATGATATTGAACAAAAAAACAATACAACTAGTTTGTCCAATATTAGCCTCGCATTTCCCATCTCAAATAAATCTGCTATAGCTGTAGGTGTTTTCCCCTACAGTAGTGTTGGATATAATATTTCAAGAACGATATTTACAAATGAAATTATTGGTCAAGAAATTTATAAATATTATGGTTCAGGAGGTCTGAACAAATTAGTGCTAGGATATGGGAGACAAATCTTAGAAAACTTTTCCTTAGGTTTTAATTTAAACTATCTTTTCGGCCCAATTAATAGCAATCTAGATATTTCAACTCAAAATAGTACTATTAAATATCGTGATGAGTCATTATTCTCCGTTTCTGATTACAATTTTGAAATTGGAGCACTTTATTATTTTAAAATAAATGAAAAAAAAATAAATATAGCTTCAATTTTTACACCACAATCTAACATTAAATCATCCATTCAAAATTTTCAGTATACTTTCACTAGTTCAGGTGACTTTGAAAACTTTGTCGATACAATATCATTTTCTAAAAATCAAGATGGTATTATTGAATTACCTTATTCGCTTAAGGTTGGTTTTTCAATTATGTCAGAAAAAAAATGGAATTTTGGTGTAGATTATAACTATACTAATTGGAAAAATTTATATTCTTCAATAAATTCAACACAGTTTATTGAAGATGAAAATCGCTTCATAGTCGGAGGATCATTCGTCCCCAATGAGATGGATATTTATAGTTATTGGAAAAGAGTTCGATATTGTGTAGGACTATCATATTCATATGGTTATGTAAATATTTCCGATTTATTTAATTTACAGGGTGATGAAATGTTAGAAGATTTATCATTAAGCCTAGGTGTTTCTCTACCAATGAACAAAGTTTTATCAAGAGCAAACATTGGAATAAAATATGGTGTACGTGACCGGCTCAGAAGCAATATTAGTTCTGAAGTTATAGGAGAAAGTTATTTCAGTTTTATGTTTTCAATGACTTTAAATGAGAAGTGGTTCAAAAAAAGAAAAATAGATTAAATCAAACTTTATGAAACTAAAAATATTTTTTTTAATTGCTGTTGTGTACAGTCCAGTGTTTACTCAAGAAAGTTTAATTAATATTGATTTCAAGAATTTAAATAATGATTTTGGTAAATATGGGAATGATACAGTGAAGTGCGAAGAAAACCTTTCTATTTACACAGAATTCTACAAGCAGAAGTCTTTTGACTCTGCTTTAGAATCTTGGCTATACCTAATTAGAAATGCGCCAAAGAGAACTAAAAATATTTATACACATGGAGCAACTATGTTCAAACATTTTATTAAAAATGAAAAGGACAGTCTCAAGAGAGAGTCCTTAATCAGTGACTTGATTATGGTATATGACCTTAGAAATTTGTTTTATCCGGGTCAAGAGGGGCTAGTTCTGGGTTACAAAGGATCAGATATTTACAAATTTAGAAAGTCAGATGTCACAAGTGTTCAAGAAGCTTTTGAAACGCTTAAAGAAAGTTTTGTTATAGATTCTGAGAACTCAACAGCACGTGCTTTAAATTATTATTTCGCATCTGCCGCTAAACTAACTTCATTAAAAATAATGACAAAGGAAGATTTGATTGATTTATTTTCGGAAGTTTCATCAGTTATTGACTATAAAGAGGCTGATTTAAAACAGCAAAACTTTTCCCTCACAGATAATAGAACACCAACAAATAAAGAAAAAAAACAAATAAAAAGAAATTCATCTGAACTTAAAACATTAGGCGATGTTAGAGCAAATATGGAAAAAACTCTTGCTCCGCATGTAACATGTGAAAAGCTTGATGCTCTTTATGAACCTTCCTTTGAGAAAAACAAAAATGACTTTGATTGGTTGCAAAGAGCTGCACAGCTTCTAAGAAAAAATGATTGTGTTGACACGGATATTTACTTTATGATTGCTGCTCAACAATACGAACTTAATCCAACCCCAAAATCTGCTTTTAACATGGGTGTACGGTCACTACGGAAAGAGAATTTCAATAAGGCCCTGGAGTATTTTATTCAAGCAGTTGATGGTGAAAATGATAGTATCAAAAAGTCTGACTATTTATTTTATTTAGCCAAAACATATTATTCAATGGGTCAAAATATTAAGTCAAAAAAAACTGCATTAGAAGCGGTTTCTCTTCGAGCAGGCTGGGGCGCACCTTTTATTTTAATTGGTGATTTATACGCTCAAACCTCCAGAAAATGTGGTGAGAACACAGGTGATTTACAATATGACGAGTTTACAAAGAGAGTAGGCTATTGGGCTGCAATTGAAAAATATAAATATGCTAAAAGAATTGATGGGTCTTCTGTTGATGAGGCAAATAAGAAAATTAAGATCTATACTGAACAGATGCCCGATAAAACTTCAACATTTCAGGTGATTGGTTTAGATTCAAAAACACACACAATTGATTGCTGGTACAAAGAAACTGTTCAAAACCCATACTTTTCAAATTAATGTTCATGAGGACTTTTTTATGTTTGGTTTTTGTATTGTTTTTATCATGTTCTAATGGTACTGAAATAACACAAAATTCTTATAAATATCAACTGTTAAATGATACAGCTGAGGACATATCAATTTCATATTTCAACGAAGATAAATTAGAATTCAAACTAATAGCTTCTGAAATGAGTCAAGGTTCAAATGAAAATATTTTTCAATATGGCATTGAAGTCTATGTGTATAATGTAAAATTAGACACGATTCTTACTATTAAATCTGATTACGCCTTTCAAAATAAAATAGATGATGTTTTTGAAGCAAAAAAAAATGTTATTTTAACCAACAACAAGAATGAACAATTAATGACAGAACATCTGATTTGGAATACTAAGTCAAAAACAATTTATACAGAAGAACTTGTGACTATAAAAACAGACAGTCAAATTATAATGGGATATGGATTTGAAACTGATGAAAACTTTGAGTCATATACTCTGTCAAACTTAACTGGAAAAATTTATCTTTAATAATATCTATGTCTAATGACCTTTTTATCATTGCCTTAAGCTTAATTTTGTCAGCATTTTTTTCTGGTATGGAGACAGCTTTTGCCTCATCAAATAAGCTTAAGATTTATTTAGAAAAAGGTGAGGGCAAGTATACAAATTCAATTGTCTCTAAATTTACTGAGAGGCCGAGTAATTTTATTATATCAATGTTAATTGGAAACATTATTTCAATTGTTGTTTTTAGTACTTATTTTTCTTTAATTATTAAACCTTTCATTATTCTAAGTCTGTCATCTAATCCTTATCTTGTTTTATTATTTCAAGTCCTAATAACATCTTTTTTTGTTTTAATTATTGCAGACTTTCTACCCAAAGTGATCTTTTTTATATTCCCCAATCAATTATTGAGTTTCTTCGCATTTCCTGCTATCCTTGCAGTTAAATTATTTTATCCATTTTCAATCGTTATAAATTATATAGCTAATCTTTTTTTAAATAAGTTTTTAGGAGTTAACTCAAGTTCAACTGATTTTTCATTTAGTAGAGTAGACCTTGATGATTATTTAGAGGAACATAATGAAATTCTTAAAAATTCAAATACAAATATTGAACCTGAAATTGAAATTTTAAAAAATGCACTTAATTTTTCAAAAACAAGAGTCCGCGATTGCATGATACCAAGAACTGATATTGTCGGAGTTGAAATTAATGACACAGTTGAAGATTTGAAAAAAAAATTTATATCAACAGGACATTCAAAAATATTAGTTTACAAGAAAAACTTAGATAATATAATTGCATATGTCCACTCTTATGAAATATTTAAAAAGCCAGAAAATATCAACGAAATACTTTTACCTATCTCAATTGTCTCTGAAAGCATGTTAGTTAATGAAGCGCTTGATAGTTTACTCAAAAAGAGAAGAAGTGTATCATTAGTTGTTGACGAGTATGGTGGGACCTCTGGACTAATTTGTGTTGAAGATATAATAGAGGAACTTGTGGGGGAGATTGAAGATGAGCATGATGAAACTACTTTTAACGGAATAAAGCTTTCTGACAAGAAATTTCATTTATCCGGAAAGCACAAAATAGATGAATTAAATAAAATGTACTTAATAAATTTTGATAAATCAGACGAGTATGATACTCTAAATGGATATATTATCGGCCAAATTGGAAGAATACCAAAAAATCAAGAAGAAATTATTATTGCAAATCATAAATTTAAAATTTTGAATATCAAAGATAACTTTATTGAAGAAGTTATTCTTTGTGTCATGGAAGAATAATTTGTATATTCGTAACCCAAAAAAATCAAAATATGACACTAAATGATATTAGAAAAAAATCAGGGCTTTTAATTATTGTAATTGGGGTCGCTATGTTAGGATTTATTCTTACTGATTTAATGAATTCCGGTTCATCCCTCTTTCAAAAAGGACAAAACACCTTGCTCAAGGTTGATGATAAAAAAATCATGTTTACAAACTTCGAAATGGAACTGGAGAAAAACATAAATATGAAATTTATGTCATCTTTAGGCACTGTAAATGTTACTGAAGAACAAAGGCAAAGCGAAAGAGATTTATTGTTTGATAAAACAATTGAAAATATTTTACTTGAAGAGAAACTTAAACAATCTGGTGTCAATGTCGGTGATAAAGAATCTTGGGATTTAATTTCTGGGGAGTATACAGGTAACCAATCAAATTTATTTGGATTTTTTTTCAGGGAACAGACCGAAGACGGTGAATGGAACCAGTATTCACCTGAGTTAATTAAAAATTGGATTCAAATGGGTTCCGATAATGCCCAGTGGCCCAGATATCGATTCTTTAAAGAAAATGAAATAAGAGATAAACAAATCAAAAAGTACATCAGCTGTGTATCTTCAGGTTTATATGCAACAAATGACAATGCGCAAAATTATTACATAAATCAAACAAAATCTTCCTCAGGAAGATATGTCCTTATAACTTCAAATGCAACAGACCTAGATTATAGTCCTTCAAATAGGGAAATTAATGACTATTATAAAAATAATATTGATGATTTTGTTAATGTTCCAGTTCGCGCCATTACTTATTTTTCATATGCTTTAGACCCCAGTGAAAATGATAAAAAATCAATGCTAACAGAAGTAAAAAATCTGATTAGCGATAGAAAAATTTTTAATAAAAGAACCAATGAGGATGAAGTCGAGTTAGGTTTCAAAAACACAAATGATATTGAGTCCTTTATTTCAATGTATGCAGACAATGAATATAAAGTTAGTGTTTTCTCAACTGACGAGTATAATGAAATATTTGCAAATAAAATTGTCAATGAAAATGTTATTCAACCTTACATCGAGAAGGGTAGTTGTAAAATGGTCCGAGTTATTGAAAGAACAAAGGATAGTATTTCAGTTGTTTATTTTGAAAGAGAACTATTTGCAAGCGATGAAACCCTTAATGAGACTTATTCAGAGGTATTTGATTTAATTAATAAAAATCCAAAAATAAACGACATTGAAAGTTTATCAGACGAAATAAAGTTAAGACCAAGAACTGTTTCTTTCGAAAAAATGGATCAGTCTGTCCCTGGTCTTGGTACTTCTAGGGAAATTGTAAAATGGGCCTTTGATAATTCTACCATATTAAATGAACCTAAATTTTTCGATCTCCAAGACAAGTATATTGTTGCATTTTTATCAGATATTTCAGAAGAAAAACATATTCCATTAATTGATGTTCAATCTGAAATTATTACAATATTAACTAACAGATTTAAATTCAACAAAATAGCTCAGGAGATATCCTCCTCAAACACAAGCAGTATAGAAGAACTGGCTAATCAATATGAAACTGACGTGAAAAAAATCAGTAATCTCAAGTTTGGCTCTGATTCTTTTGGAGATATTGGATATAATCCAAAGTTAGTGGGAAGCTTTTTTAATCATAAGTTGAATGTTATATCTGACCCTGTTGTCTTTGAAAAAGGTGTTGTCCTTTTTGTAAAGGATAAAGAAGGAGAAGTAGTTCTACCAAACTCACTATCCAGATACAAAAACATTATTGAAAAAGATTATCAATCACAAGTAAATCAATCACTTTTCGAGTCAATCAAAGATAGCAAAGATATTACGGACAACAGATTTAATTTTTATTAAATTGTAATTAAAATCGTTCTAATTTTGAGGCGTTAAGTTTTAAAAATAAAAAAAACATCAAACTAAAGCTTAACATAGATGACCCACCATAACTCAAAAATGGTAAAGGAATACCAATTACTGGAACTAAGCCAACAGTCATTCCAATATTAACAAAAACGTGAGTAAAAATTATTGAAGCCAAACTATATCCATAAACTCGGTTAAGTCTTGAATATTGCTTTTCACTTAAATAAATAATTCTTAGTATTAAACTAAAAAATAATGATAGTGTTGTTAAGCTTCCTATAAATCCAAACTCTTCACCAATTGTGCAAAATATAAAATCGGTATTTTGTTCTGGCACAAAATTTCCTTTATTTTGTGTTCCTTTCAAAAATCCCTTGCCTGTTATTCCACCTGATCCGATTGCTATAAGAGATTGATTTAAGTTATAACCAGATCCGAGTTTATTTTTTTCTTTTCCAATTATAATGTCAATTCTCTCTTTTTGATGGGGCTGTAAGATATTTTCATATGCAAAGTTTATTCCGCTTATAATTACAGAACAAGTAATAAAAAAAATAAAAGAAAGCATTAGTCTTTTGCTATATTTTTTTAAAAAAACAAAAAAAATAACGGTACAAAAAATAAGAAAAATTATTGTTTTACTTACACCAATCAGAATTGTTAAAATTGAGAATAAACTTGTTATAACAATACTAAATACATATCTATTTTGAAATCCCTCACGAAAAATCATTATTACAAGTCCCAAAAAAACTAAGGTCGAACCAGCATCTGGCTGAAGTAAAATTAAAAATGCTGGTATCATGATAAATAATGATATCTTAATTATGTTTTTTAAAGAGTTCAAATAAATTTCATTATCGTGTATATATTTACTAATTGATAAAATAGTTGTAAGTTTTACAAATTCTGATGGCTGGAAACCAAAACCACCCATACTAAACCAAGCTTTTGCACCGCCTACTTCTTTTCCAAAAATTAGAACTAGAATCAATGATATGATACTTAAAGCGTAAAGAAAATAACTTGATCTTATTATAAACTTCACATCAGTTAACAAAATCAATAGTCCTGTAATTAACGATACAATTATAAAAATTAGTTGTTTACCCGAAATAGTGCTTACGGTTAATATTTTTGTTTCTGTTCCTGAAAAACTACTCGAATAAATACTAAAGTATCCAATAAATAATAAAGCGGAATAAATACAGATTAAAATTTTGTCATAACTAATTTTATTAGTACTTCTCATCTAGTAAATAATTTTTTTATTTCGTATTATGTTTTCCATTTCTTTATTTTTGATATAGCCTTTCAAATACATTTCTATACTAAATGCTCCAATGGGAACAGCTAAATCACTTCCCCATCCACCATTTTCTACCAAAACAGCAATTGCAATTTGTGGATCATCTTTTGGTGCGAAAGCAATAAAAACTGAGTGATCGTCGCCATGTGGGTTTTCTACAGTCCCTGTTTTTCCACATATATCTAGATTAGAATTTTTTGCATACTTTGCAGTTCCAAATTCTCCAATAACAGCTTCTTCCATCCCATCAATGACAGTTTCAAAAAATTTAACATCAATATCAATGTAGTTTTTTTCTTGATTTTTTGTTTCTTTTGAATTTCCTTTACTGGGTATCTTTTTGAACAGGTGAGGTTTAATATAGTAGCCTCTATTTGCCATAATGGTTGCAAGGTTAGCCATTTGGATAGGAGTTAATAGTATCGCATCTTGGCCAATTGCAAGTGAAATACATGTTGAAGCGCCCCATCTTTTTTTGCCATATAATTTATCATAGTAGTTTGCATTTGGAATGTGCCCTTTTTTCTCACTAAATAGATCACTTTTGATGTAATCACCTAATCCAAAAGATTTAGTATATTTTTCCCACATATTTAAAGCTTCAGCGGATGACTTTTTTTTTGATATAATCCTTTGAAAAGTGTTACAAAAATATGCGTTACAGGACTGCGCAATTGATTGTTTAAGGTCAAGAGGTGACTTATGAGAATGACATCCGACATTAAGAATTGATTTAAAGTTCCACCCCTTATTACATTTGAATAAAGTATTTTTTGTTATAACCCCCTCATTCAGAGCTATTAGACCATTTACAAGCTTAAATATCGATCCGGGTGGATAAAGGGCTGAAGTTGACCTATCATACAATGGTTTCATTGGATCTAGATATAATGTTCTGTAATTTTGATTTCGATTTTGTCCGATAAGTAATGATGGGTCATATGACGGACTAGAAACCAAACATAGTATCTCACCGCTTTTAGGTTCAATTGCTACAATACTCCCCTTTTTATGTCTCATCATAGAATCGGCATATTCTTGTAATTTAATGTCAATACTCAATATGATATCTGAGCCTTTTGTGGGTAAAGTATCATGTCTACCATTATCATACCTTCCAATGTATCTACCACGAACATCAACTACTTTTTTTTCTACCCCTTTAACTCCTTTAAGAATATTTTCATAAACTCTTTCTACTCCACTTGTCCCTATTAAGTCGTTTTTAGAATAATTTTTTTTTAGTTCTAGCTCTTCTTTTGAAATCTGACTTATATAGCCAAAAACATTACCACCAGACTTAGTATGGTAGTTTCTTGTATATTTAGGTTGTGAATAAAATCCTGAAAAAAAATGTAGACTTTCTTGAATGTCAGCAAATTTTTTTTTTGATATATTTTTTATAAATACTGACGGTCTGAAATTTGAATATTTTTTTGCATTATTAATTTTACTTTCAAAATCTTTTTCCGAGATACTAAATATTTCACAAAACATTGTTGTATCGAATAGACTATTAATTTGATATGGTACCACCATTAAATCATGAGCTCTCTGATTAGATACTAAAAGTTCATTATTTCTGTCATAAATCCATCCTCTTTCGGGATACTTGATTATTTCACGGACCACATTATTTTGAGCAGATAATTTGTACTCATGGTTAATAATTTGAATTGTAAATAATTTTGTAATTAACAATACGAATGCAAGAGATATAGTAAAAATAATAATGAGTTTCCTTGATGAATAAAAGTCAAATTTTCTTTTCATTATTTAGTTCTTATAATTTTGTGAATTGCAATAAAAAGTAGAGTGAATACTGAACTAAATATTGTGTGATAAGTTATTGTAATAAACTCTTTGGTAGAAAATATTTCAAGAAAAAAAATGGAAAAATGGTGAATGACTGTTAGTGGTACTATCAATGAAACGAAATGTGACCAAGATGAGTTTATTATTTCTTTAGTGTTTTCTTGATCGACTTTTTTTCTTTCCATTAGTAGTTTAACATAACAAATTAGTACAGTTGAAAAGCAGTGAATACCTTGTGCATATGTAAATAAGTCTATTATCAAACCTATTAAAAACGAAAGTATTAATTGCTTTGACCCATTTATCGAAGGCGGAATACTAAATATAAAAACTATGTAATAAAAAGGGTTAATGTGACCCCCAAAATAAAAATTATTAAAAATTAGAATTTGTAGTAGAGAAGCTGTAATAAACAATTTCATTAAATTCATTCCGAAATATTTTCTTCAATTTGATTTCTTTCTTTTTTGTCTTTTTTTTCTTTCAAGTACAAACTATTTAGGCTTGTAAAATCTGTGAATAATTCAACGTCAATTTCCATAAAATTGGTGCTTTTCTCATTTTTAATTTTTGAAATTTTACCAATTTTCAAACCTTCAGGAAAAATATTTGAGTATGAACTAGTCACAACTGTGTCGCCAACTCTAAGAACTGCATTTTTAGGTACATCCCTTAGTTGTAAAACAGAGTAATTAATACCGTTCCAACTTAGCGTTCCAAAATGTCCAGTATTTTTAATTTTTGCGCTAATCATTAAACTTGTGTTTATCAAACTTATGACCGTTGAAAAGTTCTCATTAACAGATACTGTCATTCCAACAAGACTATTATTATTCATTACTGGCATTTGACTTAAAACACCATCTTTAGACCCCAAATTAATCACAATAAAGTTTCTATTTTTATTCCAACTATTTTTTAAGATTTTTGCTACGAGAAAGTCTGATGTTTCTTTTACCTTTTTAATTTGTATGTGATTTTTTAGTTGAATATTTTGCTGGAATAGAACATAGTTTTCTTTGATTAATTGTTCATTAATTTTCCTTAAGTTAAAGTATTCAAATATTGTTCTTTCAAAACTTAAAATTCTACCTTGAACTGAAGTAGATAATTTGTTAATAGAGCTTCCAAAAATTAATTGTTTTGATGAGAGATGAAATAGTATTGATGTTTGAAGAAAAATAAATAGAAAAAATACATGATTTTTTACAAGTATCTGAAAAATTCTATTCATAAACTACCTCATTAGTACCCCATCGTATTGATCAATATTTTTCAATGCTATTCCTGTTCCCCTAACAACAGCACGTAGGGGATCTTCTCCTACATATACTGGCAAATCAGTCTTATTTCTGATTCTGTCGTCTAAACCCCTGAGCATAGCTCCTCCACCAGCTAAATATATTCCACTGTTATAAATATCTGCGGCCAGTTCAGGAGGTGTCATTGCAAGAGCTTGCATTATAGCATCTTCGATTTGTTTTATTGATGCATCAAGGGCACGAGCTATTTCTTTGTAGGACACTTCTACTGCTTTGGGTTTACCAGTAGTTTGATCTCTTCCTTGGACCTCCCAGTTAGGTGGCAATTCCTTTTCTGTATCTTCAAGATTCTCTAATGCAGCACCAACTTCAATTTTTATTCTTTCAGCAGATCTTTCTCCAATGACAAGGTTGTGATTTTGTCTCATGTAGTACCTGATATCCGAAGTGAAAATATCACCAGCTACTTTAATAGATTTATCTTTGACAATCCCCCCAAGGGACAACACAGCAATTTCTGTTGTACCTCCACCTATATCAATAATCATATTCCCCCTTGGTTCTTGGACCTCGATTCCCATTCCAATTGCGGCAGCCATTGGTTCATGAATTAAATAAACTTCTTTAGCTCCTGAAATTTCAGCGGAGTCTCTAACAGCTCTTTTTTCAACTTCGGTGATTCCCGACGGAATACATATAACCATTCTTAGTGATGGTGCCCAAAATCTATTTTGAAGAGAAGGAATACTTTTAATAAATTCTTTTATCATCTGCTCAGCAGCATCAAAATCAGCTATGACTCCGTCTTTTAATGGTCTGTTTGTTTCAATTCCTCTGTGAGCTTTGCCGTGCATTTGTTGGGCTTTACTTCCAACAGCAATAACCTTAGACGTTTTAAGTTCAGTTGCAACAATTGATGGTTCATCAACTACTACCTTGTCGTTATGTATAATTAACGTGTTTGCCGTCCCCAAATCAATAGCAATATCTTCAGTAAAAAAATCAAATATTCTCACGTTCCCTAATGTTTAAAGTGTCTTGTTTTTGTAAATACCATAGTTAAGTTATTCTTGTCACAAAAATCAATAGAAAGATTGTCGTTTTTAGAACCACCAGGTTGTATAACTGCAGACACGCCTGATTTGCTTGCTATTTCGACACAATCTGGAAAGGGGAAAAAGGCATCTGAGGCCATCACCGAATTATTTAAATCCAGATCAAATTGATTTGCTTTACTTATTGCATGCTTTAGTGCATCAACTCTTGAAGTTTGTCCACACCCTGATCCGATAAGTTGTTTGTCGGATGCCAATACTATTGCATTCGATTTTGTGTGCTTACATATTTTACTCGCAAATAATAGATCTTCCATTTGTTTTTTAGAAGGTTTTTTTTGGGATACATTTACTAATGTCTCACCGTCAGTTATAAAATCTCTTTCCTGAAACAGGATTCCGTTTAAAACGGTTTTATACATGTCCTTTTGTAAGTTAGTATTTTTTTTCATTAATATAATGCGATTCTTTTTTCTTTTTAATATTTCTAGAGCAGTTTTGTCATAACTAGGAGCAATTATAATTTCAAAAAAAAGTTTATCGATTTCATTACAAACATCTTTGTCTAGATTAGAATTAGTGACCAATACACCACCAAAAGCCGATATTGGATCACCTGCTAGTGCTTTATTCCATGCTTTTAATAAACTTTTGTCAGAGGCAAAACCACACGCATTATTGTGCTTTATTATACCAAAAGATGTTTCTTTGAATTCATTAATTAGATTAATTGCTGCATCAACATCTAAAAGGTTGTTGTACGATAGTTCTTTGCCACTTAATTGTTCAACAGCCTCATTTAAATTTCCAAAAAATTCCGCTTTCTGGTGAGGGTTTTCACCGTATCTAAGTTTTTTTGATGATTGAAATAAATTTACTAGCCCCTCAACACTTTCATTGATTGGTTCAGCTTGTTCATTAAAATAATTAGAAATTAACATTTCGTAATGTGATGTTGTCCGGAATGCTTTCTTCGCAAAAAGTATCCTGTCATTTATGTCTGTGTATCCATTTTTTATGTCTATGATAGATATTGCTTTATCTAATGAATCCATTGAGCTTACAACAAAAACATTTTTATAATTTTTAGCTGAAGCTCTGATAAGCGAAACGCCTCCAATGTCAATTTTTTCGATTATCTTATTTTCGTCGCTTGTTGTTTTAATTGTTTCTTCAAATGGATATAAATCAACAACCAGCATATCTATACTAACAATATCAAATTTTTGAAGATCTGCGATATCATCTAAATTATCAGATCTATACAAAAGACCTCCGAAAATTTTTGGATGAAGAGTTTTAACGCGACCACCAAGTATGGATGGATATGTTGTTATTTCTTCTATTGATTTAACCTCGCACCCGTTTTTTACAAGGAAATCTTTTGTTCCTCCAGTAGAAATAATTTCAATGTTATACTTTTTAAAAACATCAATACTTTTTAATATCTTACTTTTATCAAAAAGTGAAATTAGAACTCTTTTTATTTTTTTCATTTAAAATCTAATAATTAATAGCTACAACCTCTTTAACTTCATTTGGTATTTTGTCTTTTAAAATAGCTTCAATGCCATTTTTTAGAGTCATCTGTGAGGATGGACATCCGCTACATGCTCCTTTGAGAAAAACCTTTAAAACACCACCTGTGCATTCTATGAGCTCAATGTCACCACCGTCCATATGAATTCCTGGTCTTATGAATTTGTCTAAAATCTCATCAATTTTTTTTAATAATATTGAATTAGATTTTTTAGTTTTTTTTACTTTGATTTTTTTCTTTTGACCAATTATTATAACCCCTTTATTCAAACTTTCTTGAATTAGAATCCTAAGTTGATTTGTTACATCAATCCAATCAATATTATTGTGTTTTTTTACAGAAATATAATTTTTAGAAATGAAAATTTCCTTGATGAATGGAAGACTGAAGATTTTTCTAATCAATGTGTTGTTTTCTGTGTCCTCGATTTTAAGATATTCAATTGATTTGTCAGTTAAAATTTTATTGCTAACAAATTTCATGACATCGGGGTTTGGTGTAGATTCGGAATAGATTATATATGGAGATGTAGTGCCCATGGTATTAGAAGAAATTTATACTGAAATATACAATATATTTGTTAAAATATATTTTGTTCTTCTAGTATAATTTCAGATTTAAAAAACATCTTCGATTTTATTTGAAAACTTTTTGAATAATCGGAAATATAAAATTGGTGTCTGATTGGATTTACGTTACTACTAAGTAAATTTTTTTTCTTAAGAGTATTATTTAAATAGCAGCTCAGTAGCTTGTCAGATGAAATTATTTCAATTGAATCTTTAAAAAACGAGCTTATTTCTTGGCTTATAATTGGATAATGAGTACATCCTAAAATAAGACTATCAATTCCTTTGAGCAGTTTGCTTTGAAGATATTTTTTTAAAATACTGTTGGAAAAAAAAACAGACTTATTGTCTTCAATCAAACTCGCCAGTAAAGGGGTGGCCATGGGTTTAACTAAAATATTTTTTTTTGTTTTAGAAATTTTTTTTGAATAGACTTGACTATTGATGGTAGCTTCTGTTCCAATGACTCCGACAGTTTTAATATTTTTACTTGATTTTATGTAATCTATAACAGGTTCTATTACATTAAAAAATGTTGTTTGCTCGAAATATTTTTTTGTAATAGTATCAAAAGAAGTTGATGATGCGCTATTGCATGCAAACACAATAGCTTTACAATTTTTTTCTAGCAAGAATTTTACAATTTTTTCAGAATACTTATTAATTTTTTCAGGAGACTTGCTCCCGTAAGGTAAATGAAGTGTATCACCAAAATAAATAATTTTTTCGTTTGGAAGAAGTTTATTTATAGAATTTGCAACAGTAAGTCCTCCTATGCCAGAATCAAAAATTCCAATAGGCTTATTTGAACCCAAAACTATTAGAGATTTAGTTGAGCTTTTACAAGATTCGTGATGTCATGTGTATCATTTTTATAAACAAGACTACCAACACTTCCTCCAATGTCAAAAACATAAGAATATCCTTCCTTTTTTGATACTTCATCAATCGCGTTTTGAATTTTTAGAAGAATTGGTTCAAATAATTCAGCCTCTTTTAGTTGGATGCTCTGCTGAGCAGATTGTTGAAATAGTGTAATTCTCTCTTCTAAGTCTTGTAGGCTTTTGAGTTTGTCATTTCTGATTGCATCAGACATATTCTCTTGATTAATTTGAAAGTCTTTCAATTGACTTTCGTATTCAGTCGCCATCATTTGTCCTTGAGCTTGTAGGTCCTCGACTTCTTGTTGAAGTTCAATTTGGGCTGTTGCAGCTTCGGGCATAACTGAAATGATATCTTGGGAATTTATATGTCCAATTAGTTGTTGAGAAAAGCTTGTCAGAGACACTGTAAGACATATAAGTAGGTAAAAGTATTTTGTTTTCATTTTTTAAATATTTATGTTAGTAACCTAATTTTTCAATAATTGCATCACTTTTATCCAAATCTGGGTGTGAAAACAACATAATCAGTTCAGAAGATTTATCAAAAATAATATCAAATTTTGACTCTTCGGCGAATTCATTTACTGCACTAAATATCAAGTCCTGTATTGGTTGAATTAGCGCTTGTTGTTTGGTGTAAAGATCACCATTAGGGCCAAAACGCTTTTTGGTAAGCAGTTTGACCTCTTTTTCTAAGCTAATTATTGTTTCTTCTCTTTGTTTCTTTTTTTCATCTGGAAGAAGATATTGTTCAGCTTGGTATGTTCTGTAAAGCTGTTCAACTTCTTTTTTCATGATGTCAATTTCTTCCTGCCATTCTAGCGTTATTGCATTTAATTCTTCTTGAGCTGATTCAAAGTCAGGGATTTTTTCTAAAATATATTTGCTATCAACGTATGCAATATTTTGAGATTGCAAAACAGAACAAATAGCAAGTATTAAAATTGTTATTTTTTTCATATTAAAGTTTTATTCTAACAAATTTAATAAATTAAAATTGTTGCCCAATTGTAAAATGAGTTTGCCATCCACTTTTTACATTGTAACCAGGAATATTGTCAAACCCATGTCCAAAATCAACTCCAAGTATACCAAACATTGGCATAAAAATTCTAATTCCCATTCCAGCAGACCTTTTGACATCAAATGGATTAAATTTATTCATTTCATTCCAAGAATTTCCTGCTTCCATAAAGCATAATACATAAATAGTTGAACTGGGATTAAGTGATACTGGATATCTTAATTCCATATTGTATTTCCCATATATTGGTGAGCCGTCATTTTGGCTTAAGGAACTATTCGGATACCCTCTTAGAGAAATTAGTTCACGTCCGTCTAATGAATAACCACTTAAACCATCTCCACCTACAAAAAATCTCTCGAATGGAGGGATGCCTAATTCTTTGTTATATGCAGATAAAAATCCAAATTCAAAATGTGTTTTAATTACTAAATCACCAATTAACGAATTATACCAGCTTCCATTAAATTTAACTTTTTTGTACTCAAGAAATTTAAATTTTTCCTGATCATTTAATGATTCATAGTTTTTATCAGAAAAAAGTGAGTATGGCGGAGTAACTTCTAAATTAACAGAAAAACGAGACCCATATCTTGGATATATGGGGTTAAATACAGAGCTCCTAGAAATTGTAGTTGAAAAATTTATATTGTTGGAGTATCCATCACTAAAATCAAATAGTGATGTTTGATAATCCTCCAACTCGTACCTGTTAATATTAATCGAGTTATTTATTGTGAAATAATCGTCGGGCCATTTAACTCTTTTTCCAAGTCCTATACTGAATCCAAGAATTTCCATTTTTGAGCCCTCAGTGAATGATTGGATCGATTTCCAAAGCGCAATAGAAAAAGAATTTGGCTTCTTTCCTCCGAGCCACGGTTCTTCAAACGAGACACTGTAATTTTGATAGTAAGAACCGTTAGATTGTGCTCTTAGTCTTAATTTTTGACCATCGCCAGTTGGCAGAGGTGACCATGTAGTTTTATCCTTGATACCTCTAGTTGAGAAATTACTAAAACTCACCCCAAAAGAACCAACAAACATACCATTTCCCCAGCCACCCTGTAATTCAACTTGATCTGCTGGCTTTTCTTCTACTGAATAATATATATCAACATTACCGGTTTCAGGATCAGGTAAAGGAGTAACACCCAAGGATTCAGGATTAAAAAATCCTAATCTGTTGAATTCTTCCTGCGTTCTTATTATGTCAGATCGTTTAAATAACTCGCCTGGTAACGACCTAATTTCCCTCATGATTATTCTATCGTTTGTTTTGGTATTCCCTTCAACTTTAACATTTCTAATTAGTGCCTGCTTGCCCTCTTTGATTTGTATTTCAAGATTTATGTGATTAGTGCTATCAACAAAAGTTTCTAATGGATTAATTTGAAAAAAAAGATATCCGTCATCCATGTAAAGAGCACTTATGTCATCACCATTTCTACTCATATTTATTCTCTCGTCTAGTAAAGATGAGTCATATATATCTCCTCTTTTCAAAGAAAGTATTTCCGAAAGTTTTTCAGAATCATACTTTTTGTTACCCAACCATGAGATGTCACCAAAAAAATATTGATCACCTTCATCAACGTTAATATCTATTCTGACAGAACCATTATCATTAATTTCAGAAATACTGTAATCAGTTACTTTGAAGTCTCGAAAACCTTTTGAATTATATAAACTTCTAACTGAAACTAGATCTTCTTCAAGTTGCTTCATTACGAGCTTGGATGATGAGAAAAGGAATCTTAAACTTTTTTCTCTTGTATTCTTCATAGTTTTTTTGAGCTTTGAGGTTTTCACGCTCTTATTTCCATTAAACGAAATTTCATCGATTTTAATTCGGTGATTATCAATTATGTTAAAATTGAGTGTTACAGAGTTGAAGTTTACACTGTCGGTGACTGATTCAACAATACATTTTGTGTTTAAACGCCCTTTCTCAATAAAGTAACTATTTATTTTTTCTGTACAATTCTTGAGAAGACTAGAGCTAACCGACATACCTACTTTAAGTCTAATTTTATCTCTCAAATCATCTTCTTCTGATTTTTTTATGCCAGTAAATTTAAATTTTGATAGTTTAGGCAAAGAATTTAGAAGAACTTCCAGGTGAATAATTTTATTTTCTTTCTCAATTTTAAATATTTTAATGTCAGAAAAAATATTTTGATTCCATAGAGATTTCACTGCATTAGTTATTTCCTCTCCGTTGGTGTTAATTTTTTGACCAATTTTAAGATTCATAACATTTAAAACAGACTTCTTATCTAATTTATTTTGTCCAGTAATTTCAACTTGCCCTAAAATATAATTACCATTTAGGTTTTCTTCTTGCGAAAAGACAACGCAAGTATTAATTAATATCAGTAAAAAAATTATTAAGCTATTTTTTTTCAATCTGTTCAGTTGTTTTTCCAAATCTCCTTTCTCTTTTTTGATATTCAAAAATAGCCATATATAGTTCTTCTGCATCAAAATCTGGCCATTTTTTTTTACTAAAATATAATTCTGAGTATGCAATTTGCCAAAGTAAGAAATTACTTATTCTTTTTTCTCCGCTTGTTCTGATTAATAACTCAGGATCTGGACATTTATATGTTTGTAAGTTTTGACTAATGAGTTCTTCGTCAATTTCAGTGTCTAAATATTTTTTTTCTTTAATAATTTTTTTCACTGCTTCAATAATTTCATTTTTTGAGCTGTAGCTCAAAGCCAGATAAATAGTGATTTTGTTATTATTTTTAGTTTTATTCACAACTTGATTAATGAGTTTTTGCGATAAAGTTGGTAGGTCATTAATATTTCCAATAGTTTTGAGCTTTATCTTATTTCTCAGAAAGTGTTTTTCATTTTCTTTAATAGTTGAACTCAAAAGTTGTAATATCTTTTTGATTTCATGTTTGGGTCTTCCCCAATTCTCTCTGGAAAAAGCAAATAGAGTAAGATATTTTACGTCTATCTTCATGGCAGCTTCAACGATCTTGAAAACAGTTTTTACACCCTGTTTGTGCCCATAAAATCTATTTTCCCCTCTCTCAAGTGCCCATCTTCCATTACCATCCATTATGATTGCAATGTGTTTAGGAATAATCCCGTTCGTAATTTTTTTTATGATGTTCATTTTATTATATCAATACATTCTTTACTAGGATCTTTTATGCTGTATAATATACTAATTCCAAAAAAACCATACTTGTCGAAATTATTTGGGTCTCCTCTTTGAAAGCCAACTGGATAACTTTCAGTTAAATCATCAGATAAATCGAGGGTTAGCGGATTTTGAACACTTGGTTCAACGTACGAAGTACTTACATCATCTAAGTAGTCAGTAAATGTAAATCTCCAGTTCATATGAAACGATAGAGTTAAATATTCAAATATGTTAACTTTATAACCAATTCCAACCGGAATTGAAAATGCAGATAGGTCATATGGTTGCCTTCCTGGATAGAAGTCTGAACCTTGGCCTTCCGTGTTGAGAGGCCTTAAATTATACCAAAAACCATTTTCCGACTGTCTTTGAGGGTTGAAATAAAATCGGCTAACTCCACTGTAAACAAAAAAACTATTATTGTATTCAGAATCTCTTGAAGAGTAAGGTTGAAAGTTAAATTCAAATAGAAGCGATAAGTCTGTAATAGAAGATCTGAAGTCCAAATCTCTGTTTTGATTAAATAAATCTTCGCTTGATGAATCTTTGGCTTGAATTATACCTCTTTTTAACGATAAATTTAATCCAAAATAATAATTTATATTTCTTTTGATATTAATTCCAAATGAAGGCCTTGAGGCCATAAATGCATTTTCAGAATTTTGAAAGCCTAAATCACCATGGAATAATGAGCCTCCAAAGAATATCCCTAATTCATTCGTTTGAGCAGGGGTGAAATTTGAGTTTATAAAAACAAATACAATGACTAAAAAAAAAATGCGATTAAACATATACAGTTAATAATTTCTGGTATCGAGACCCCAAAGAAGTTTTTCTCTTATTGTTTTAGAGTAGGTTGAATTTTTGAGTTCTAGTAAATTAATTTTGTAGTCAGCTTTTTTTATTGTGATACAACTAGCTTGTTTTACATAGTAATTTCTTGAGTCCATTGATAATAAAAATTTTCTGGTCTTACTTTCAATTATTTCCAAACGAATAATATTCTTATCAGAAATAACGAGAGGACGTACATTTAAATTGTGTGGAGCAATTGGAGTAATAATAAAATTATTTGATTTTGGCATTACAATTGGACCTCCACAACTCAAAGAGTACCCTGTTGAGCCAGTTGGAGTAGATACGATTAATCCATCAGCCCAATATGTATTTAAATAATTGTTATTTAAGAAAACCTTAATATTAATCATTGATGAGTTTTCTTTAGAAGACACTGAAATCTCGTTTAGGGAGTACGGGAAATCGATTTCACTATTTCCCCCATATATTTCAATTAATGTACGCCTGCTTAATGAGTAATTTTTGTTTTCTAAATGATTCATTAATGAACTGATTTCGTTTTTGGATATTGTTGCAAGGAATCCAAGCCTTCCAATGTTAATTCCAACTATAGGAATCTCGGTTTTTTGTACAATTGTAGTTGCATCTAAAATTGTACCATCACCACCGAAGCAAATTAAAAAATCAAATTTTTTTTTACTGTGAGAAATACCTACATTATTTATTACACTAAGATTATACTTGGAGGTTTGTCTATTAATTTCTTCAGAAAATTTTTTTGTAAAAAAAATATCATGCTCTGATTTTGTTAGATTATCAACAAAATCGATAATTTGTCTACTTATTTCTCTGGAAAATTTTTTGCAATGTAGAAGTAATTTCATTTTAGGGGTTTAAATATTTGTATAGTGACTCAAAATTATCCTCAAAGTTATCTTTCATGTCATTTTCGAAAAAACAAGCAGAAATTTTATAATTGTATCTTTCGAGTGCTCTTATAATCCTTTCCTTTCTCTCAGAGTCAATTATTAAGTTTAGTTCAACTTTATCATTTTTAATTACCCTCCAAAATTTATTTACAGTTCCGTTGTTGTCCTCAATGATTCTATATATTTCAGATAAAATATAATTTTTTTTTGTTGATGATATAACAATTACAAACTTATTACTCATGTAGTCATCATAAATGTTAAATGCTCTCAGTACATCAATTATTGAAATCAAGCCAATATAATTGTAATTTTTATCAACTACAGGGAGGTTTGCTAAATGATTTTGTGAAATAATTTTCATTGCTTCAAACAGATGAGAGCCTTTAAAAATAAACTTAAAATCGAATTTTTTTTTAAGAACAAACAGCGGGTCATTGAGGTCTTCCAGCTCCATTATTATTTCATCATTTATAATTCCAAGAAAGTTTTTTTGTAAATCAATTACGGGTAGCTGGTTAACTTTTAGCTGGTCCATTATTGACAACGAGTTGATTCCACTTTCATTTATATGCAAAGGAGAAACGTCAGTTTTAATTATATCTTCTATCATTTATTTTTGATGTATATTTACAAACATACTATTTTCTTAAAAAAAAACTAAATATGACTAAGCTTAGTGTTAATCTTAACAAGATTGCTACCCTAAGAAATGCAAGGGGTGGCAAAAAACCGGATTTAATAAAATTTGCTATAGACTGTCAGTCATATGGTGCAGACGGTATAACTGTACACCCAAGGCCTGATGAACGACATATAAAAAAGCAAGATCTTTTCGACTTAAAACACATAATTAAAACAGAATTTAATATTGAAGGATATCCAACCAAGGATTTTTTAAATTCAGTTATCAATATTAATCCCACTCAAGTTACCTTAGTCCCTGATAATCCTGAAGCACTAACATCTGATAGAGGATGGGATATGACAAAAGATTTTAATTTTTTAATTGACATTAATAAAGAATTAAAAAAAAATAAAATAAGAACATCTGTGTTTGTTGAACCAAATATTGACGATATTTATGCTGCAAAAAAAATAAATTTTGATAGAATTGAACTTTATACAGGTCATTATGCCAAAAATTTTTCACATGATAAAAAAAATGCTGTTGAGGCCTACACAATAGCTGCATTAAAAGCCAATGAATTAGAGTTGGGATTAAATGCAGGGCATGATTTAGATTTAAATAATTTATGTTATTTCAAACAAAATGTTCCTTTTCTTTCGGAAGTGTCTATAGGTCACGCATTGATATGTGACTCTTTATACTTGGGAATAGAGAATACAATTAGAAAATACAAGGAAAAGCTTTTATGATTTTGAATTCTAAAGTCATGGGTTCTGGTCATCCGTTGATAATACTTCACGGTTTGTTTGGGTCTTTGGAAAACTGGAACAGCATTGCTAGAGAACTATCTACAAAATTCCAAGTTCATATAATTGATCAAAGAAATCATGGAAAATCCTTCCACAGTAATGATCACACATATTATGCAATGTCTCAAGATTTAAAAAAATACATAAATGCTTATGGAATTTGTAAACCAAGTTTAATTGGTCATTCAATGGGTGGGAAAACTGCAATGCAATTTGCTCTTGACAATAGTAATATGCTGAACAATCTCATTATTGCAGATATATCTCCCAAAAAGTATGAACCAAATCACAAAGACTTAATCAATTTACTTTTTGAAATAAGCTCAAAACCTATAACCAACAGAAATTATGTTAAAAATATTTTAAGAGCTGGTGAGTTAGATAATAATACCATAAACTTTTTACTTAAAAATTTATACTGGATAAATGATAAAGAATTAAAGTTTAGGTTTAACATAAAAGCAATAGAATCATTCCAGAATCAACTTATGGATTTTCAAAAATCAAATAAAAAATGGATGGGTAAATGTCATTTTTTAAAGGGCGAGAACTCCGAATACATCAAAGAATCTGATAAATTAATAATAAAAGAATTTTTCCCTAACTTTAGAATTCATAAAATTAATCAAGCAGGTCATTGGCTTCATTTCGACAATAAAGAGTCATTTTTGAAGACAATAAATGAAATACTAAAATAATTTTAATAATATGATACTGACAATTTTAAAAAATGATGCAAGTGTTCTCGGACTGCTTGTTGTTTTGTTAACAATTATATTTTCTTTAGAAAAAAGTTCTAATAAACATGTTAAGAATTTTTTTAAGTATGTTCCTGCATTACTACTTTGTTACTTTATTCCCTCAATATTTAATAGTTTAGGAATTATTTCTGGTAAAGAATCAAATTTATATTTTATTTCTTCCAGATATTTATTACCATCTAGTCTTATACTTTTGACTCTCAGCATAGATTTAGAAAAAATTAAAAACCTTGGACCAAAGGCAATAATTATGTTTTTAACAGGTACTTTCGGTATCTTAATAGGCGGGCCTCTGAGTCTAATGATTGTCACCAAGGTTTTCCCAAGTGCTATTCCATTAAGCTCTGAAGATTTATGGAGAGGGCTTTCAACAGTTGCTGGGAGTTGGATTGGTGGAGGAGCCAATCAGGCTGCAATGAAGGAAATGTTTGAAGTGAATGACGAAATTTTTAGCTCAATGATTACAGTTGATGTAATTGTTGCAAATATTTGGATGGGCTTTCTACTCTACGGAGCCGGAATAACAAAACGATTAGATAATTGGTTAAAGGCTGACTCCTCTTCTATCGAGGAACTAAAGAACCAACTCATACAGTTCAAAAAGAAAAATCAAAGAATTCCTTCATTTTTAGATTTAATGGTAATATGTTCAATCGCTTTTGGTATAACTGGTCTTTCTCACTTACTTGCAGACAATATTGCCCCATTTATTCAGCAAAACTATCCTGGATTATCTAAGTTTAGCTTAAATAGCAAGTTTTTCTGGTTAATTATCTTATCTACAACTGGTGGTTTAGTATTATCATTTACAAAATTTCGAAAATACGAGGGTGCTGGAGCCTCAACTATTGGATCAATCTTTTTATATATTTTAGTTGCTACAATTGGAATGAAAATGAACGCTCTAGCCATACTTGACTCTCCGGGTGTATTTCTTTTGGGCATTATATGGATGCTAGTTCATGTGACGCTTCTTTTAGCTGTAGCTAAGTTTATTAAAGCCCCTTTCTTTTTTGTTGCTGTTGGAAGCCAAGCCAATGTTGGTGGTGCGGCATCTGCACCTGTTGTTGCTTCTGCTTTTCATCCATCGTTAGCTCCTGTTGGGGTTCTTTTGGCTGTACTAGGCTATGCCCTAGGTACATATGCAGCCTGGTTGTGTGGAATTTTAATGCAATTTGCAAGTTAGTCCGTTACAAAAAAATGTTTTACTTTATTATTTATTCTAGCAAAGAAAATTCCTGTTGAACCAACATCAATAATGTGACTTCCAGAGCCTATGTTTTCATTCAAAATTCTTTGTCCTGTGTGTTTAAAAATTTCAATATGGTTTGACTTTCCCTTTAAGTTTAAAACTATTGTCTGATTATTAATAATTTGAAAATTAAGATTGTTAAAGTCTAATTCGGAAACGTTAAATACAAAATCACATTCAGCTGTGTATGTTAAGTTTGTTTGAGAGTTGCCAATCATATCACTAATTTCAGAAATTATTATTCCAAAGTTTGGAGACAATACATTATCTAAAGTTAGAGTAATTTTTGTTGGGTCAAATGAGTCGTTAGAAACATCAATTATGTCGGCATTAGTTATAAAAAAGTTGTCGATATTTATTGCTGTTTGATTTATTGGTTCATTGAAGTAAATATAAAGAAAATAATTGCCGTTAACCTGGAAGCAGCTGTGACTTGAAACAAATGGTGCGCTGACATCAGGACCGGTCTCTACATCAGATTGCATCCTTAAGTCGACTTTCCATTCATCAAATGTTGATGTAACGATTCCTGTAATGTTGTAAACTTCCCCAACCTCAGGGTCGAATTCAAAGCCATCAGGTGTATTGTGAATTCCACAAACTCCGCTTCCATCATTAACATCCCAAACACCGAATCCACCCGGCAAAGAAATACACTCAGCTTGTTCTATTCTAACAAGAACTCCTTCATATTGTTCTGTTAGTGCCTCACCGCTGGTTACAACAATAGGTTCAGGTAAAGGGTTATTATTACTTATAATATATATATCATCTGGTTGATAGAACTCTGTTACTCCAGCGCCGCCGCAAGAACTACAGTCGCATGGACTGCCATTCCAACAAAATTCACTTATTTGACCTGAAACAATAACACTGTCTCCAATTGATGGTAGAGCCCCTCCGCTGTATATGTATATCCCAGACCAAGGTTCATTTCCATCCTGAATATAAAAACTATTTGCAAATGCTCCAGTGACAATACCAGATGTATTTACAAATTCACCGTCAAATGGAGAATATTCAGTTTGTCCTTGAATATCAGAGATAGGAGTTAATATGCCCTCAAACGGAAGTGGGGGTATAACTTGAGAACCATAAAAGGTTCCTTCAGCTTCATCACAGATAGTTGCGGTTATAGAAAAGCAAAACATAGTATTGTAAGGTTGTTCAGGGATTAATACCTCGAACTGACCCTCAGAATTTATGTTCATGGTCTGTGAATTATTTAAATTATACCAGCTATTGCCAAAATTAATTGTAACATTATAAATAGGGCAATCTATTGGACTATTGATATTTGCTGTTATCATAAATGCTTCCTGTCCATTAATATTTTCTGGTGTTAGAACATTATTAATTTCGACAGTTGAGGGGGAGGGGTCTTCATTATAAATTAGCTCTACAAATTCAGGATAATCTATAAAGGGATTTCTATTTCCTTGCCATTCAAAAATTACATCATTTCTTCTTCTCTCGAAAGCATCTGGAGGGTCTTGTTCGTGCCATTCTAGTAGAGTTGAAAGTACTCCTATTTGTGGGTTTGGATATGTCGTTAGCCCATCGACGGGAACAAGATTAGGTTCATTATTTCCACCTTCGTAACGAACATCCATGTAAAATATTATTCTGGCAATATCACCCTTTACTTCATCTCTTGGCTCAAAAGTAGACCCAGTATCATAACAATTTGTTTCAATCGAACCATTAAATACAATTTCCCCACCATTATCAAAATCTTTCTCACCTCTGGTTGTATTCATGCTGTGATCTACAGGTTTAAGGTTGTGTGCGTCTGTGTAAAGTGGAACCTCGAACGGATCTCCAGCATCAAAATCACCGTGAGACTTTGGCCAGACATGTTCTCGATTCCAAAAGTCAGGTTCAAAATTTGATGCAAAATCAAATTTGTCAATTGAGTTTCCGCTGTAGACTAAAATTATATTTGATGAATTATTTGGATCCTCGTCCGAGTCTCTGAGAATACTTTTGGTTGTTGTATATGAGTACGAGGTGTGATTTTTAATAATGTTGTGTAATTCGTTTTTAAGTTCTTCACCGATTAAACCATTACAAGACTCATAATAATTGTTGGGTTGAGCGTATGTAATAACGAAACTTAAAATAAGTATTTTCAATATGTTTTTTTTCATAATTTAAAATTTATATTCAATAGATGTTGTAATTTTTCTACCAAGTCCAAAGAAAACAGAGGCAGATGCGGCGTCAGAATTCATAGGAGAGTCTTCAACATAGCCTGAGTTGTTTTCTGCATCGCTTATGTATGTTGCATTAAATAAATTTAAAATATTAAGTTTTAATCTTAGACTACTTTCTTTAAAGTATATAGTATTTCCCATATGAAAACTGAATAATTTGTATGAAGGTATTTGCCAAACTTCTTTATCTTCATCCAGGGTAAATGGGTCAAAATCTGAAAAAAACCTATCGAAAAACATTCCTTTCAATTTTATGTAGCCTTTTGAATTTTTGTTAATTTTAAAATTATAGCTAAGACTTGAACCAATTTGTGTTTGTGGAGAGTCTCCAACATAAACACCTCTTGCATCAAAGTAATCACTTTGCACTAGTTCTTGATCAATGTAAAAATTAACGGTATCTCCTGAGTTCCATCGCCAGTTACCGATAGAGCTTAAAAATTCATATTGAATATTTTTAGAAACCTTGAGTGCAAAATCTATTTCTAAACCTTGATGAAGAGCATTGATTCCATTTATGTTGTATGATGCTGTTTCTCCACCATCAATTACGGTTGTTCCAGCTTGGGGTTTATTTTCCCACTGTGTATTGTAAAGATTCATGTTTAAAGAGAAGTTCTTTGTTCTGTATCCGTAGCCTAGCTCAATAGCTTTTACAACCTCGTTTTCAATATTGTAGTATATTTCATTGTCATAATTAAACACATTATTAAATCTTGGAGCTTTAGATAAAATACCAGAGTTGATGAAAATATTATTTTTTTCATCAATATTCCAGTTAGCACCAGTTTTGAATGTAAAGCCATTGAAGTTTTGCCATTTAGTTTCAGCATAGCGTGTGTGAAGTTCGTTACCATTTGAAACTATACTATCATTTATACCTACAGCTTGTGAAACTATTGAATCGGAATATACTATATCCATTTTTTTAAAATAGTCTATTCTCTTGTAAGATGTTTTTGAGCCTGTGAAATTTATAAAAGCAGAGATACTGCCGTAATCGTATTCCAGCTGTCCAAACCCCCCAATCCATTTGACTAATCCATCGTTGTGATAATATATCTTGTCACCTTCTCTTAACATTGTCTGGTTAGAATTATTACCAATATAATTCTTACCACCCTCTTCTGTTGAACCAACATAATAATCACCCCCAAGAAGATCATACACTTCTCTGTAATGTTCACCAGTATATGACCTTAAGTCAATTCCGGCTGCTAAATCGAAATAATTATTTAATTGTGAATTATATGTAGAAAGCATTCCCGTCCAATAGTGATTATTAATCGATGAATATAGAATACTTGTAGATTTGTGTTCATTTAGGCTGTAGTTAGGGTCAATTGATAAGTCTCCAAAAAAAGGATGGATTGTATTTCCGCTATTGGAGTCATAAATAGTTTGAAAATCAATTTGGTTATTTTCAGTGTAAGTTAGATTACCACCCTGAAAACCTGTGCCTCCACCTCTCCCAACTGAGTAGTAAATGACATTTGATATGGAACTCTTGTCATTTATATTCCAAAGATGTTGAAAATTAAAGTTTGGTTTGTGATAATAGTTTTTATATCTGTTAACTTTAGTGTTGGTTCCCATAATCGTGTCAATAGGAAGACCATTTTCAAAAACAACATCGTAGTCATTGTAGATTCCCCAGTTAGGATTGTATGAAAGTCCATAATTTCCCTCTAAAGATTCAGTGTTAATACCTTGCTCGTCCGCATAATCGGAATCAAAAACGGCAATACCGGTTTGATATTTTCTTTGGTCGTGTTGTTGCGGGGCTCCAAAAACGGACATTGAAAGTAAATGATTTTTGAATTCCTTTTGCCATTTCAGATAATAAAAAAAACCTTGTGAACCTGTTTCATCTATTATACCGTCAGAATTTTTAAATGAACCTGCCAGATTAAATTTACCTAATCTGAAATTTTTTGTTGTATAACCAAATGATGTTCGGGTATAATTGCCGCTACCAATTTCTTGTTTGATTACTCCCCCCTCTTTAGTATCAAGTCCTTTTGTAATAATATTTATTGTACCACCAACTGAGGGCAAGGCAAGTTTCGATGCGCCAAGTCCTCTTTGAACTTGAATTGATCTGGTTAAAGCATCAAGACCAAACCAGTTAGACCAGTAGACCCAGCCATTTTCCATATCGTTCATGGGAACTCCATCAATCATGACCGCAACATTTCTTTGGTTGAATCCCCTAATGTTAATTCTTACGTCACCATCCCCTCCACCTTGTTGAGTGGCATAAACTCCTGGCGTTGAATTCAATAACATTGGAATTTCTTGTCCACCTAACTCTCTCTCAATTTTTTCAAGTTTTACATTACTCAAAGATACAGGGGTTTTTCTAAATTCTGCTTGATCACCGATCACTCTTACAACGTCAAGTACAAGATCTTTTTCGAGTCTAATGTCAATTATCTGATTCTTACCGTT
The DNA here is from genome assembly GCA_002863085.1 of Flavobacteriales bacterium. GTDB lineage: Bacteria > Bacteroidota > Bacteroidia > Flavobacteriales > TMED113. The sequence continues at coordinate 31,185 of PKDT01000006.1, read as the reverse complement.
TGTAATCGAAACAGGCATTTCATATGTTTTGTAGCCAATGTAAGAAACTGCCAACTGGTAATTTCCAATTTTAATATTTTCAAAATTATATTTACCGTCAAAATTTGTTGTTGTCCCAACAATATTTTCGCTGTTAGGTATTTCAGTTAAAACTATATTTGCTCCAATCAAAGCTGTTTTGTCTTTGTGGTCTGTCACTAATCCTGAAACTTGAGAAAATGAAACACAGCAGGACCACAAGCTTAAATAAATTACGAAATTAAAGTTTTGCATTAGATTAATTTAATACAACTTTTTTTGTAATTGTTTTTTGTGAATCAGATAGTTGAACAAAATGAATTCCATAGCCAGGAATCTTAATTGCTAAAGAACTTTTATCGAAATTAGAACCACTGTAAACCTGTTTTCCTAGATTATTATATATTTTAATATGTTGAATTATTTCGTTATTAGAAATATTTAAATAACCGTTTTGTGATGGGTTTGGGTAAATTGAAAAAGCTGTTAATTTTGTTTCCAAAATAGATGAACTATTACATTCACAACTATGCGAACCAAGTGAAGTGAATGTGTTAGCATCGAATAATTCCCACTCTGTTGAGGGGTCAAATGTCATTGGATTTGATGTAACACCAGAAGTTACGACTGATTTTCTAACTAGAGTATGATCTTTTGTCCAAATTTCTCCGTCACCGCTTGTCCAGCCTGCTCCTGGGTCTTCACCGACTTTACCAATCAAATCTATAACATTACCACCGATTAGCTCAAGAGTAATGGCATCATTTCCGTTAAAAAACATTGTCATCGGGTAAGTAGCAGCTGAATCGGGGTCAGTTCCAGAGTAGTATGTGCCATTTGCCCAAAAATCTATCATACTCTGAAGGTCATCATCAGCATCGTAAATTGTTACTTCTTCATTTGTTATACTGTCGGTGTAAGTATAAAATCCGTCCCAAACTGGGGCGTCAAAACCACTTCCATTGGGATCTCTTTTATCCAATCCAATTACAAATGTTGAATAAGGCTCAATCAAACCATCAAGTTGTTGAGGTGTGCTGGCAGTTGTTGCACCGTTTGTGTATCTTGAAATTGAATATGCTGACAAATCAATTTGGTTAGGTGTTGGGTTATATATTTCTAATGCTTTGTTGTTTGACCAACCTTCAACATATTCTGAAAAAAACAGATCAGAGCATTGAGCATTAAGAAAATTAACTAATAAAAAAAGAGTTAATGTGTAAAGTGCTTTCATATAATGATTTTTTTTTGTTGTTGAAAATTACTAATAAACTTTGTATGTTATATTATTAATTTCTTTTTTTTGTCCTGAAAAGTCAAAAAAACATAAAATACTTACGCACATATTAATTAAATTTCAAAATTATATTAGTTATTTTTACTTGTATTAATTTATTTATGCAAAATTCCTTAGTTGTCATCCCCACATTCAATGAAGTTGAAAATATTCAATCAATGATTGATGCAGTGCTTTCTGTTTCATTAAATTTTCACATACTTGTAGTGGATGATTCATCACCTGATGGCACTTCTGATGTTGTTAAAAAAATGAAAATAAAATATCCTAATAGTTTATTTTTACTTGAAAGATCAACTAAGAGAGGGTTAGGAACGGCTTACATCGACGGCTTTAATTGGGGGCTTAAAAAGCATTACGAGTATTTTTTTCAAATAGATTGTGACTTTTCTCATAATCCTGAAGATCTAAGTAAGCTTTACAATTATTTACTTGAAAAAAAATTAGATGCTTGTGTGGGATCGAGATATATTTCTGGCATTAACGTTGTCAATTGGCCTTTATCAAGAGTTTTATTATCATATTTTGCCTCATTCTATGTAAGAATTATTACATGTATGCCAATTAAGGATCCAACAGCTGGATTTATGTTATATAAAAGAAGTGTTTTGGAATCAATTAATATCAACACTGTTCAATTTATGGGATACGCATTTCAAATTGAAATGAAGTACAGAATTTGGCTTAAAAATTTTAAAATTTCGGAATATCCTATAATTTTTAAAGATAGGGAAAAGGGAGTATCAAAACTTAATAGTAGTATTATAAAAGAAGCAGCTCTTGGTGTTGTGAAAATGAAAATAATGAGTGTTTTTAAGAAATTTTAATTAAATCATTTATCAATTATGGATATACTTATAAAAAATGCAAGAATTGTAAATGAAGGTGAGACTTTTGAAAGTGATTTGTTAATAAAAAATAGAAGGATACATAAATTGTCTACCACAATTTCTGCAAAAAATTACAAAATAATAGATCTTAATGGAAATTATTTAATGCCTGGCGTAATTGATGATCAAGTACATTTTAGAGAACCCGGCCTGACTCACAAGGCTAATATTTTTTCTGAGTCAAGAGCTGCAGTTGCAGGAGGAATAACTTCATTCATGGAGATGCCAAACACAATTCCACCTGTATTAAGTCAGGAGCTCTTACAACAGAAATTCGATATAGCAAAGTATAATTCACTAGCTAACTACAGTTTTTTTATGGGCGTTTCTAACACTAATATTAATGAAGTTTTAAAGACAGATTTTGGCAAAGTCCCTGGACTTAAAATATTTATGGGCTCATCGACTGGAAATATGCTAGTTGATGACTTTACTGTTTTAAATAATATTTTCTCTAATGTTGAAGGTTTAATTGCTGTTCATTGTGAGGACGAAAACACGATTAAAGAAAATATTATTAAATATAAAACTAAATTTGGCGAAAACGTTCCAATTGAATATCACCCAAATATCAGGTCTGAAGAGGCCTGTTACAAATCAAGTGCTCTTGCAGTTTCACTTGCTAAAAAGTATTCAACGCGCCTTCATGTTCTGCATATATCAACGGAAAGAGAACTCGATTTATTTTCAAATGATATTGATCTAAAACAAAAAAAAATTACCTCCGAAGCTTGCATTCATCATTTAACTTTTACTGATAAAGACTACAAAAAAAGAGGTGCGTTTATTAAGTGGAATCCTGCAGTAAAGTCTGAAAAAGATAATGATGCAATATGGAAAGCTCTGCTTGACAATCGAATTGATGTTATTGCAACAGATCACGCTCCACATACAGCTAAAGAAAAACAACAGTCATACTTTAACTGTCCCTCAGGTGCTCCAATGGTTCAACATGCTTTAACTGTAATGTTACAGCATCATTTAAACAATAAAATCTCTGTCGAAAAAATTGTCGAAAAAATGTGTCATGCACCTGCTATATGTTTCAACATAGAAAAAAGAGGTTTCATTAGAGAAGGTTATTATGCCGATTTGGTTGCAATTGAAAGAAAGTCCTGGGAAGTTAAAAAAGATAATCTTATGTATATGTGTGGTTGGTCGCCACTTGAAAATAAAAAGTTTGATTTTAATATTTCTCACACATTCGTCAATGGTAACTTGGTTTATGAGCACGGCATAATCAACGATTCTATTTTGGGCATAGAATTATCTTATTTGTAAAATTTCAAACAGTTATCAATTGACGGATTAATTTCACGAAACTTGATTTCCAAATAATTATTGATTTTTGAGGTATCTAGCTTACAAAAATTATTTAAAAATCTAACAGAATCATAGCTTGTTATTTTATTGGGATTAATAAACCTCCAGAAAAAATTGGTAAATTTTAAAACTATTTTAATAGTTAGCGCACTCAAAACATAGCGGGGTTGAGGTATTTTTAGTTTTTCTGAAAATGTAGAAATTAAATCTTTAAATGATATTATTCCACCATTTACAATGAATCTTTCATTGCTAACTTTTTTTGACATTAATTTATTCATAATTATTGCCAAATCTCTGGCATCAACATATCCAAAACTTCCATTAGTATAAAACCCATTGCTTTTTTTTATCAATTTTAAAATTTTTTTAAAAGTTGAATTACCGGAAATTGGACCAATTACAACAGAGGGATTAACTATAATTCCCTCCATTCCCTCAGAGAAAGCTCTCCAAACCTCATTTTCAGCTAAGTATTTTGAGATGGCGTAACCAGATCGGGATTCCCAGCTCCATAATGAATTTTCATCAATATTTTTTGAATTACCAAGCGTGGCAATTGAGCTAACATGACAAATTTTTTTCACTTTATGCTTCAACGCTAAATCAATTATATTTGAGGTTCCAACGTAGTTAACTTCAATCATTTTGTCCTTAAAATTGTTATTAAATGAAACAAAACCCGCACAGTGAAAAATGTAGTCACAGTCTTTAATGACTTCCTCTAGCAATACTATGTCATTTAAGTCACAATCAACCCAATTAATTTTTTCATGTAGTTCATCTCCATTATCATCATAAAAGTTGAATATTTCTTTAACATTGTTAATATTGCTGGACTTACGTTTAATAGCTATTATATTTTGATCATTTTTTACAAGCTCCATAAGCAAATGTGCTCCAACTAAGCCTGTTCCACCAGTAACTAATGTTTTTGATTTCATAAAATTATATTTCGATAAATATATGTTTTTTCAATTCTTTAGTGATATTTTTATAAAAAAATAATCAGTTTATGAATTTTTTAAAAGAGATGGAGTGGAGAGGTATGATTCACAATACTACTCCTGGACTTGAAATCAAACTTAATGAAAAGCCGTGTCTTGCCTACGTTGGTTTTGACCCTACTGCAGACTCATTGCATATTGGTAATCTTGTTCCAATAATGCTTCTTGTTCATTTTCAAAATTGCGGGCATATTCCAGTTGCTTTGATTGGAGGTGCTACAGGCCTAATCGGTGACCCCTCAGGAAAAAGTTCTGAACGTAATTTGCTTTCTAAAGAAGAGGTTGAATCAAATATTAAGAATATTAAATATCAACTTGAATCGTTTTTAAATCTCGATTCTCAAAACAATCCAGCCTTGATTGTAAATAATATTGATTGGTGTGATAAAATCTCTATGATTGATTTTTTCAGAGACATCGGCAAAAGTCTTACATTGAATTACATGATGTCAAAAGAATCAGTAAAAAATAGAATGGAATCGGGTATATCGTTTACAGAGTTTTCGTATCAATTAATTCAAGCTTATGATTTTTATCATTTATACAATTCTATGAATTGTGAAATTCAGATTGGTGGATCCGATCAGTGGGGAAATATAACTTCTGGTATAGAACTTATTAAAAAAGTTGATTCTAAAGAGGCACATGCACTTACAACACCTTTATTAACAAAACAAGATGGAACAAAATTTGGTAAATCTGAGTCGGGTAATATTTGGTTAGATTCCCAAAAGACATCTTCATACAAGTTTTTTCAATATTGGATGAATTCTGGTGATACGGATGCAAAAAACTGGATTAAGATATTCACTACACTAGGCAAAGAGCAAATTTATGACATTTTAAAGAAACATGAGGCTGCACCTCATAAGAGGTTATTGCAAACTGAATTAGCAAAAGACATAACTACTAGAGTACATGGCGTTGATAAGTTTGAACAAGCACTCCGAGTCTCAAAAATTTTATTTGGCAAAAATACAAAAGAGGAAATCAAGCAAATTTCTATAAAAGAGTTCGAGATGGTTTTTGAAGGCGTTGAAAAGCACAATATTAGTATAAATTTATTTGATAACTCAGTTGACCCTGTTAGTTTGTTAACTGAACACTCAAAAGCATTTGCTTCAAAAAGTGAATTAAGAAGACTTTTTAGTTCTAATGCTATCAGCATCAATAAAAAAAGATGGAGTCAGGATAAAAAAATATCAAAAGAAGAACTTTTGAATAATAAATATCTTTTGGTTCAAAAAGGGAAAAAAAATTATATAGTTCTTAGTTTTGACTAATTAAGCCCATAGGATTTTTGCATTTAAAAACTAGAAAATGTTAAACAGCACAGCATCGTTCCAACTTTGTGGGCCCAGCAGGGCTTGAACCTGCGACCCCTTGATTATGAGTCAAGTGCTCTAACCAGCTGAGCTATGGGCCCTAAGGAATAGCAATTATAAGAAAAAGATTTGGTATAAAACAAATTTATTATTGCTTATTATGTGGAGCTGGCTTCAATTCATTGTCAAGGTTTACGAAAACAATTTTGTCAATTGTTATTATCGTTCTACTTGTTGACTTGACTCTAGCTTCACATTTTATTGTGATTGAGGTACGACCTAGGCCAACTAACTCAAGGCCGATTTCAATTACATCACCGACGCGTGCTGGAGAAATAAAATCAATTTCAGATATAAATTTTGTCGTTACCTTTTTATTTTCAAGTTGACACATCGCATAAATAGCTGCTTCCTCATCAATCCACTTTAAAAGTTGACCTCCAAATAAACTACCACCTGCGTTTAGATCTTCAGGCTTTACAAGTTTTCGTGTTCTAAATTGCATTTAAATTATTTTTTATTTTGACATAATTCAATGAGTACTTTTTTAGTTGATTTGGGATGAATAAAACAAATTATTTTATTATCGGCACCTTCAACAGGCTTCTCATTAATAATATTAAAATTGAGTTTTTTAAGACGGTTAATTTCTTTATGAATGTCATCAACCAAAAAAGCAATATGATGAACTCCTTCGCCTTGTTTTTTTATAAAAGATGAAATTGAGCTTTGATCATTTAGACCCTCAAGAAGTTCAATTTTTACATTAGCAGTTTTAAAAAATGAAGTTATAACTCCCTGATGTTCGACTTTCTCTCTTTTGTATGGCTCAACTCCTAAAATATCGGCATAAATTTTTTCAGCTGAAGCTAAGTCAGACACTGCGATACCTATATGTTCAATTTTACTTGTCATTTATTAATTTTTTTAATATCGCAAAGTTTTTTGTATTCCGAACAATTTTTACTTAAAAAATTATGATTTCCCTGACTTATAAGCTTTCCTTGTGATAATACAATTGTATTATCAAAGTCAATGACTGATTTTAATTTGTGAGTTATTGTTATTACAGTTTTTTTTGTATTTAATTTATTTATTTGCTCGAAAATAACTTTATCTGAGTCAGAATCTAAAGCAGATGTTGGTTCATCTAGAATCAAAATAGGGTTTTCACTTAAAAGTGCTCTTGCTAAACTTATTTTTTGTTTTTCCCCGCCAGATAAATTAATTCCCCCACTGCCTATAATTGTTTCATATTTCTCACTCAATGAATCAATCATTGAGCTAATCCCAACCTGCTTGCATACTTTTTTAACATCATCAATTTTTGATTTGGGGTTGGTCATGGTTACGTTGTTAAATATTGTGTCATTAAAAATTAATATGTCTTGTGTAACAACAGAAATTAGAGATTTGGTATTTATTTCAGAAATGCAGTTGTTATCAATTTTGATTTCTCCACTGGTAATCGAATGATGTTTTAAAAGAAGTTCAACTAATGTTGTTTTACCACTGCCCGATTCTCCAACAATAGCAGTTCTTTTATTTGACTCGATGTTAAAATTAATATCGTTTAGTAAATAGTCATCTTTGTATTTTACACTCACGTTCTTAAAACTAATAATTTTGAACTTTTTTATATTTTTCAGACCTGTTCGCTCAGTTTTGTTTGATAATAAAATTTCAAAAATCCTGTCAGCAGCAGCAGCTCCTTTTTGTACTGAGTAAAATGCAGATGTTAAAGATTTTGCTGGTGGGAGAATTTGAGAAAAAACAAGTAAGTAGCCTATAAATGATTCAGCATCAAAATTTTCATTTAATACTATATTTCCTCCAATCCAAATTATGATTACTAAAACAATTGTACTTAGCATTTCACTTAAAGGAGATGCTAGATCTTTTCTCCATAATACTTTGTTATTTATATTTTTAAGTGACTCGTTGTGATCAGTAAATTTTGATAAAATAAAATTGTTTTCTTTAAGTGATTTAATAAGTTTAATGTTTGTGAAGTAATCCTCCAACAAAGAAACTATTGATGCAAATTTAAATTGACTGAGTTTAGATTTTTGTTTTAGAGACTTACTAATAGATGAAATAATTAATGCTGTTATTGGAATAAAAATTAAACTAATTAATGTTAATTTAAAGTTCATGTAAAATAGTGTGGATAAAAAAATTAAAATAGTTATTGGATCTTTAATGAAGAGTTCCAAAACTCCCATTATTGACCACTCAATTTCTATCAGATCGTTTGTTACTCTCGAGATTAAATCACCCTTTTTGAATTTATTAAAAAATGGTATTTGTAATTTCAAAATTTGATTAAATAATTTTTTACGAATGTCTCTTATTATATTGTTTCGAATTGGCGTGAGAGTATAAAGAGCCAGATATCTGAAGGCGTTTTTAAATACTGTGCACATGATTGCAAATAAGCAAATAATTCCTAGCGTCAAGACGTGTCCACTATTTAGAATCAACTCGTAAACCCTGTTATATACGAAATCTTTCAAATTATTAAAAGAAAGATTATCAGAGAGGTCATTTGTTGGTTCTATTGTGCCGAACAACAATCCTAGAATTGGAATAATAAGTGATATTGAAAAAAGAGAAAATAATGCAGAAAGAAGATTTAGTAATGAATTTAAAACTACTAAAAAAACATATGGTTTTGAGAAGCTTAAAATTCGAAGAGTTGATTTCATTTATTAAATATAACGATAAGAAAATAAAAAATTATATACATTTTAATTACTATATTTATTGAAATGGAAACACAAAGACAAAAAAGGGTTTCAAGACTTATTCAAAAAGACTTGTCAGCGATTTTTATTCAAGAGAGTAAGTCAAAATACAGAGGAATAATGATCTCAATTACACATGTTATGGTTTCAAAAGATTTTTCAGTTGCAAAAATATATATTAGTTTATTTCCAAATGATATCAAAGACCTAATTTTTGAGGAAATAAAACAAAGTTCAAAATATTACAAACACAAGTTATCTTTGATTTTAAAAAATCAAATGCGTAAAACACCGGAACTATTATTTTACTTGGACAACTCTCTAAATCATTACGAAAAAATAGATAAAATTCTTGGAGATATTTGAACTTTTCAATTTACATAGCAAAAAAATACTTTCTCTCGATTAGAAAACAAAAACTAATTAGTGTTGTTACCTTAATGTCTACGGCTGGTATTTTTCTGGGAACGATGTCTTTAATAATTGTTATGTCTGTTTTCAATGGTTTTGATAATTTGATACAAAATATTTTTATTAATCTTGACCCTGACATTAAAATTGAAAAAAAAAATGGTCTTTTGTTTGATGAAAATAGTAAGTTGGTTAACGAAATATCTTACTTAGATGGAGTTGAAAATGTATCAATTGTTTTAGAAAATAAATTATTAGCAACTCACGATGATTATCAATTGGTTATAAATGCAAAGGGAGTAGGGAAGTCCTATAATAAAGTTACTGGAATCGATAATGAAATAGTTTTTGGTAATTATTTGAAGGACGATAGGTCCTTATTGACATCACAATTGGTATATAATTCACTTTCAGTAAAATTACTTGACTTCAAAAGCCCTTTAAAACTTACTTTTTTTGATACAGATAAAAAAATTTTTGGTTCTAATAACTTCATCTCAAAATCGTTCTATGTAGTTGGTGTTTTTTCGGGCGAGTCAAGCACAGGAAGTGGAGATATTATCTTGCCAATTCATGAGCTTCAAAATTTAACAACAAATCATGGAAAGATTTCATCAATTGAAGTGAGTATCAACAAAAAAAACAATGAAGTTTATAAAAAAATTAAGAATTTAGTTGGGTCAAACTTTTTAGTTAGTAACAGAACTCAACAACGTCCATTTGTAAACAAAATGATAAAATCAGAAAAGCTTGTTGTTTATTTAATTTTTTCATTCATTTTGTTAATTTCAATTTTAGGACTTGTAGCGAGCATCGTTATTATGATGATTAAAAAAAAGAAGGACTTTGTAGTGTTGAAATCAATAGGATTAGAATACAAAAAACTAAAAAAAATATTTTTCACCCTAGGTTTAATGGTAACGTCTTTCGGCTTATTTACAGGTACAATTTTCGGTTTATTCTTTTGTTATTTGCAACAAAAATTTAAGATTATTGGACTGGGTGCATCTAATTTTCCCATTCAATATTACCCGATTAAAATTGATTTTATAGATATTTTAATCATCCAGATAATTGTTTTATTTTTTGGAGCGGTCAGTTCATTAATTGTTTCAAAAAATCATCAGTTTTATGGAACTAATTTAAATGATAACAACTTTTAATTTCCTCAATTTTATCAACAATCTCATTGTAAGAGTTAAGTTGAACAAGTTCAGATCGGTGTTCTTTGATCTTTGGAAGGTTTCTAAAGTAGTTTCCGTAATGTCTTCGCATTTCAAGAATACCCAGCTTTTCACCCTTCCATTGTACTGACCATTTTAAATGATTTAATACAATATTGATTTTCTCATTAAAGCATGGATCATTAATTGTTTTACCATTTTTTAAATATTCTTTTATTTTATTAAAAATCCATGGCTTACCAATGGCTCCACGACCAATCATAATTCCATCAACATTGTATTTTTCTTTTTTTTCTTTTGCACTTAATGGGCAACTAACATCGCCATTTCCAAATACTGGTATTTTCATTCTTTGATTTTCTTTTACCTTCCTAATTAATTCCCAGTTAGCTTCTCCCTTGTACATCTGCTTCCTTGTTCGTCCGTGAATTGATATTGCTTTGATTCCAACATCTTGCAGTCTTTCAGAAACTTCTACAATATATTTAGTTTTTTCATCCCACCCAAGTCTTGTTTTTACAGTTACAGGTATATTTGTGGATTTAACAATTTCAGCAGTCATTTTAACCATTTTAGGAATATCTTGTAAGATCGCAGCTCCACCGCCTTTACAAGTAACTTTTTTTACTGGGCATCCATAGTTAATATCAATAATATCTGGATTTACGCTAGAGGCAATTTCAGTTGCTTCTTTCATAGATTCAATGTTATTACCAAATATTTGAATACCAATTGGTCTTTCAAATTCAAATATATCAAGTTTTTGAACGCTTTTATATGCATTTCTGATAAGCCCTTCTGATGATATAAATTCTGTATACATAACATCAGCACCTCCTTTTTTGCACAACTTTCTAAATGGCGGGTCACTCACGTCTTCCATTGGAGCTAAAAGAAGAGGAAATTCACCAATTTCTAAATCACCAATTTTTACCATTAAAATTAATTGAGTTCTTTTCTAGTTGAATAGTTGATTTTGTAAGCTTGAGCCTTTCTTAATTCCTCTTTAATGTCTGAGATAATGCCCATTTTAACATCAACGTCGGCCTTGATAGAGGTGGTTAGTAAAGGGATTTCCTCTTCTGCCCGACTCTCTCTTTCGGCAGCAATAAATGATTGAATTTCACCAACTGTTGAATATGCATCATTCAATTGAATTTTTGCTTTTGTACCGAATTGTTTTTTCCTATTTAAACCTCTGGGAGAACCAATGTATATGTATGATACAAGTGATTTTCTTTCAAGCTTTTTCACCTCGGTTGCTTGTGGAAGTGTATTGTCAACTAGCATTTCAGTTTCTCTCATTACAGTAGTAACCATGAAAAAAAACAGAAGCATAAATACTATATCCGGAAGAGATGCAGTAGAAATTGGTGGTGTGCCGCTTTTTTTATTTTTTTTGAATTTTGACATATATTAAATTTAAAATTCGCCAGGTGCAGCCTCAGAAATTTTCATTGGATACATCTTCCTGATTTCTTTCTGTTTTGCTTTGTTTAGTTCAGTGTAATTAATTCCATATTTTTTAATTGAGGCTTCATTTCGTAATTCATTATATGCCGCAGTTAGTTCGTTTTGAACTGCGATATACATTTCATATGATGTTCCACGACTGTTAACCAATGAAATAATTGCTTTTTCAGGACTATCAGATGAAGATGGGTCTTTTCCATTGTTATTGATGAAATCTTTTGCACTAGATCTCAGTTTTTCAATTTCCATCTCATTCTCTTCGACTAATAATTTATCTTTTTTATTGACATATACTTCAAAAATGTTTCGGGCATTTCCCTGCATATCTTCCGGTTCTTGCTCTTCAGCTGTTGGTGGTAACTTTCTTGCAATACCAGTATCTACATCCATAGTAGTAGTAACTAAGAAAAATATTAACAGCAGAAATGCTATGTCAGCCATTGAGCCGGCATTAATTTCAGGACTTGATCTTTTATTTCTTGCCATTTTTGAAGATTTTAGAAATAAATTCACTGTATATAACAGTGGAGATCGCTATAAGTGAAAGAATGTAAAACACAAAAAGGCTTGAGCCAACAAACTTAGAAAGACCTTTAGAAATTAAATTACCATTACTGTCAGTATAAATAGAAAGTACCTCATCGGATGAAACTGCCATTGAAATCCCCAGAGTTAATAAAATTAAAATCATTGGCTTAACTATTGATGAAATTTTTTTTGGGTTTTTGATAAGCTGAATAATGGGTGATGCTAAACATGCAATTAATGCAGTTGCTACCATAATGTATGTGAGAATTAATCCGAAATCTGTCATAATTTAAATTATTTATGTTTGGCTAATATATCAACAAGAGCTATTGACGCATCTTCCATTTTATTTACTATATCATCAATTTTTGAAATGATGTAATTGTAAAATACTTGCAGAATAATTGCTACAATTAAACCAAAAACTGTTGTCAATAGAGCAACTTTTATACCACCTGCAACGAGCGATGGTGAAATGTCACCAGCGGCTTCAATTGCGTCAAAAGCGCCGATCATTCCAATAACTGTTCCCATGAAACCAAGCATAGGAGCCAGAGCTATGAATAATGATATCCATGTTGTCCCCCTCTCTAGAAGACCCATTTGGACCGATCCGTATGCAACGATAGATTTTTCCACAGTGTCTATTCCTTTGTCGGATCTTTCGAGCCCTTGATAAAATATGCTAGCTACAGGACCACGTGTATTTCTGCAGATTTCTTTTGCTTTTTCAACTCCACCATTTTTTAATGCGTTGTCGATTGAATTCAAAAGATCTTCATTATTTGCAGACCCAGCAGCATGCAAGTATAGAATTCTCTCAATACACAATGCAAGGCCAAGAATTAATGTAAGTAAAACAATTCCCATAAAGCCGGCACCACCTTCAATAAATTTAGTTTTTAAAATCTGATGAAAAGATTGACTCTCTTCAGTCATTTCATTTTCGGCAATTGTATCTTCTTCAACAGTGTCAATTTCTATTTGATTTGTATCTACTGTCTCAGTAATTGTTGTATCTATATTGTTAATTCGTTCAAGGCTAGATGAGTCTTGAGAAAAACTTATATATGTAATCGTGAAAAGGCAATTTGCCAGAATTATTAATCTTGAGTTCATTTTATTCTATTTAATTAATTATTAGTAATAAAGTGTTTTGCGGAGAGAAAGGGATTCGAACCCCTGATATGTTGTCCATATACACGCTTTCCAAGCGTGCGCCTTAAGCCACTCGGCCACCTCTCCAGAACAATTTATTCTGTTTTGCAACGAAATTACAAAAAAAAACAAAATAAAAAACTAATTAATATGATGAAGTGATATTGACATTTCACTGTGGTACTTTTTAGTAAATCATTTTTTTAAAAAAAACTCTGTCAATATTTTGGTTGGTTTGATAAGCTAACTCATCTAAGCTTATATTTTTAAGTTTACAAATTTTTTCGGCGATAAATACCAAGTATTTGGGTTCATTTCTTTTTCCCCTGAAAGGAGTTGGAGCTAAATAAGGTGAGTCTGTTTCAAGTACGATATTTTTTATGTCAATTTCCTTTAAAACACTATCCATGTTGCTATTTTTAAAAGTGGAAATTCCACCTATTCCCAAGAGAAACCCCATATCAATAATTTTATTCGCCTGATCTTTTGTTCCAGAAAAGCAATGAAAAATGCCTTTTAGTTTGTGATCTGTCTCTGAGCATAGTATTTCATAAATTTCATCAAACGAATTTCTTGAGTGAATTACTATCGGCAATTTATATTTTTTAGCCCATTCAATCTGTTCTAAAAAAGCAATTTTTTGTTGAGAAAAAAAATTTTTATCCCAATGTAAGTCTATTCCAATTTCCCCAATTGCTATAAATTTATACTTTTCAAGTAAACTTTTTAAATGTTTTAGTTCTTGTTTAAAATTTTCTTTTACATAACAAGGGTGTAGTCCAATCATTGGAAAAGTATTTTCGTAAAGTTTACAAATTTTTAAAAGCTTAGCTATGGATGAGGAGTTTATGTTGGGCAGAAAAAATCTGTTAACTTTATTTTTCCTTGCATCAGAAATCACATTATCTAAATCCTCATTAAAATCGTCTAGGTATAAGTGAAGGTGGGTGTCTGTCAGCATATATAAATTAATTTCACGTTAATTTAGCTAATAATACATTAATATTGTTATATTTTACTGATGAAAAAAATATTAATAATTAGACTAAGTTCAATTGGTGATATAGTTTTGACTAGTCCAATTATAAGGTGTTTAAAAAATCAAACTGGAGCTTGCATTCACTATTTAGTAAAACCTGAATTCAAACAGTTATTAGAATATAGCCCGTACATTGATAAATTACACTTGCTAAACAAGCGATTAAAATCGACAATTGATGAAATAAAAAAAGAAAATTTTGATTATTTAATTGATTTACATAATAATATTAGAACTGTAATTATAAAAAAATCAATCAGAATTAAATCATATACATATTGTAAACAAAGTTTTAGAAGGTTCTTACATTTAAATTTTAGTTCAAAAATAAAACTCAATCATGTTGTCAATAATTATTTTTTAGCATTGAAATCACTAAATGTAAAAAATGATAACAGGGGATTGGATTATTTTTTTTCAAATGAAAGAATATATTTGGATGTTGAACATAAGTACATTTGTTGGTCAGTGGGAGCCAGTCATCAAAATAAAATGTTATCTCTTGAAACAATAATATGCATTTGTGACGAAATTGATTTGCCAATTTATTTAATTGGAGGTGAAAAAGAAACACAAATGGGTGAAAAAATTGTACTACAAACTAAAAATAAACATGTTGAAAATTTTTGTGGTAAAACTGATCTAAACCTATCTGCAAAGATTATTGATAAATGCTCGTTATTACTAACAAATGATACCGGGATGATGCACATTGGTGCAGCTTTAAAGAAGAAAATAATTTCTTTTTGGGGGTGTACAAAACCCTCACAAGGATTTAGGCCCTATCTCGATTTTCCTGAGTCTGTTGAAATTATTTACAGTCCATATTCAAGGCCTTGTTCAAAGCATGGCAAGTCTTGTAAAAATTCAGTTAATGGTTGTGTGAAAAAAATAAAAACGGATAAGATTGTAAAAGTTATAAAAAAAGTTTTAAAAATCTCTTAATTTTCATTGAGGATCCAAGCGCTTGATATTTGTTTTTTTATTTGCTCAACTGCAATTTTAGCTTCATCTTCAGTATAAAAATCATCTACTGAGACTCTAAATAAACCGTTTAGACTTTTTTCAATGACTTTTGTATTTGGGAAGCCTCTGTTTTTTAATTGTTTTGATAGTGCGTGTGCATTATTGAGTTCTGAAAAGCTGCCAACTATAATAAAAACATTTCTATTGTTCTTTGTGATTAGAGTTTCAGGTTCATTTATTTTAACTTTATTAGGAGAACTTACGCTTTGAATTGCATCAACAAATCTTTTTCCGATATTATCATTAAAATTTATAATTTCTTCTTCTTCTTCAATGTCCTGAGAACTATTAGCAATAACATATGGGTCAATATAGGACTCTTCTAAAACTAAATCTACCTCTCTCATCTTCCCTCTTTTTGTAAGTACAACAATCTTGTCAGATTTAGAGACTATTTGATTGTAAACTTTCAAAACTTTGTAACAATCATCGTATTCAGTTTCTGATACGTTTAGAAAACATAACTGTCTTTGAACTCTATCTTTTTCGTCAAGCCATATTTTTATTTGAACATCTCTTCCAAATCCTAGTTTGAAACATTTTTTTGTTGATAGGTGATAATTAGTTCCATTAATTTTATAGAGGTCAAAATCTACTTGTGATACTTGAACATTATAAATGCCAGGAGTTTCTTTTCCAAGCTCCTTTAGATTGGATTCAAACCTTGGATGATAAAATTTTTTGGTGACGGGATTTAGGTTAAATAGATGAATCTCGTCGCTGATGTTATTATTAAGTGAAAAGAAAGATAAACCAATGCAGACAAGAATTACGGCAGCAGCTGCATATTTATTTAATTTTTTATTAGACTTTCGTTTTATTTTGTTAATCTGAAAAGTCCTTAGACCAAAGGAATCTTTGTTGAAATTGAACTCATTGTTAGCCTTAAATTCAATCTTTTCGAATTCATTTAGATAAAAATCTCCAATATTTGGTAAAGAAATTGACTTATTTCGGCTCAATTTAAGCTTAATTTTTCGCGAATATTTTAAAATTTCTACACATGCCTCATTGTAGCTAATATTTTCGCACTTAGCAATATAATTTGCAAGTAGTCCATCGTTTTGAGTGAGTCTTTGGTTAAAAGAAATTACTTTTGAAGGGGGGTGGGCGGTTTTAGTCAGTTCATTATAAAAGGCACTTTTCTCATTTAAAATGAAGCCGCCAAATCCAGTAATTATTACGCAATCATTATGTTTTAGGAGACTAAATATATAGTATGAGAATGTCTTTTTCATAAATTTTTACTATTTCCTAAATATAATTTAAAAAAAACAATAAATATATTTTTTTAAATGTTTTTCAAGTCAGATTCTACATTAATAGAAATAATATCGTCATTAATTATTCTACATAAGATTTTATAGTTGTTATCTAACCACCTTAATTGCTCAAGTGATTCAGATGTTTCGGATTTTGTAGGTTGTAGTGAAGAAATTTTTTCTAGTGTTTTTTTTTTGTAAGCATAAATTCCTAAGTGTTTATATATTCTATGATTTATGTTAAGATTTTTTTTATATCTAGAAAATATAATCGCATTTGAATCATCATCAATATTTACTTTAACAATATTTGGTTCAAATAATTCATCTGGTTTGATAGGACAGGCCAATGTGCTTATGCCACTGTGTGATTTTGAAGATGAAATAATATTTTCAAAATGTTTTTTTTTTAAAAATGGTTCGTCACATTGAATATTAACAACAAGGTCTTGACCATTTAATTTTAAATCCGAATTCATTATAAAATCAATACATCTCTCGGTACCGTTTTTAAATTTCTTTTGAGAAAAATATACATTTGCTCCCCCTTCAACTGCAGATTCATATATTCTTTTATTATCAGTTAGCACGAATATTTTGTCAAAAAGATTGCATTCCTGGACAGAACAAAAAGTGTGTTGAACTAATGTTTTATTTGAAAAACGTATAAGAGGCTTATTTTTTAGTCTGGTTGAGCCAATCCTAGCTGGAATGAGACCAATCACTTTCATATTTAGATCTTTGCACTTAACTTTAGACTAAACGCTCGTGGAGGCCCAAGATCTGCCGGTCGAGTTTGATATTCTCTGTTAAGTAAATTATCAATTATTAGCGACATGGTAACATTTTCGCTCAAATGTACTCCAAATCTGTAGTCAAGAATCAAATCACCATCAGTCATTCTTTCTCTAGACTCAAGAATTCCTAGGTCTATTAATGGTTCTGGGAATGCACTACTTGAAACACTTGAGTTGAATGCTGCACTACCAAATACCGCATCCATATTTTGCATCATGGTATTATATCTTGTGCTTAAACCAGTTGTAAAAGGTCCATAATCAATATTAATATCGAATTTAAAAATATTTTCATGTCTATATTTTAAAATATTATTAGAGTTGTCGTAGCTAGCACCAGTTGGATTGTATTCTGGGTTTGGCACTTCTTCCAGATCATCTAAGAATTCATTTGTATCTTGGGTGCCATAATTTATTGTTTCGCCTGTATCATACTCATAATATGGTTCGCTAGGGTCTAATATGACAGGATTTACCTTGGTAAAGCTTGTAAGTAGGGAAATATTAAAATTGCCAATTTTTCCTTCGCCCATTGCAGAGACTTCAAACCCAGTTATTCTTGTTTTACCTATGTTTACACACTTGAAACCAAATCCGTACAATGCATCAGGATCAAATTCCCCCCATCTTCCAAAAGTAAACTCAATCATTTCATCATAGTTCATTATAAATCCAGCTAAATCAACCATACCTTTCCATTCACCAATTTTCAATAGTTGTTTAAGTCCGATCTCAGAACTCCAACCATATTCGGGCTCTAATTCGGGATTGGGATAAATATATACTGGATCATAGTCAGTCTTAACAAACATTTCCATAATGGTTGGGTATCTGTAACCTTGACCAAATGATCCTCTTAAAAATGTTCCTTTTGAAAGCTGATAGTTAACACCGCTTCTAAATACAGGTACAAATTGATTATCATCTTCGAATATTAAGTGTTCGAGTCTCATTCCTAAAGAAAAATTCAATTTATTAATTTTTGCATCGAACTGAGAATAGCCACTGTAATTAAAAAGTTGTTTGACTCTCGAGTTACCGCCTTCGCCATAAATTTCGTCGTAGTCTCCTTTAATGTAATTGGAGGAAAGTCCATTTGTACTAACAATTTTGTTGTTATTATTAATTTCAAAAGTTTTTTGAAACTGGTATTCCTGAAAGAAAACATTGGAAAAACCTCTTTCTTTTTTGTATGGCTGATAATCATCCCTAAAAAAACGAGATTTATATGAGTGTTCAGTATTATTAGCAGTATTTATATATTTGACAAAAGGATCAAGATTGAACATCATCTGATTAAACCGGACAGGTTTGTCGCCTTCTAAGACACCAACTGGAGTGTATCCTATTGAATCATGTTGAAATATCAACGATTCATATGTGTCAGAAAAAACAAAATTTCCATTTATTCCAAAGCTGAGTCCAGGCAATGATTTGTAATTATGATTAACATTAAAATTAAATCTTCCTCGTTTCTCACTAACAGGAATTTCTTCACCAAATCGGTCATCTAAACTATCTAATACAAATCCGCCCTTGAATCCGTCATTTGAATATATATTTCCACCAATCACCAAAGAGGTATTATCTATTTTCTCAGAGTAGTTGAAAGACATACCTTGAAATCTTCTTTTAGACTTTCCCCACCAATGAAGTCCGTCTCTCTTTGGTTTGTCATATTGTCCCGTAAATAATGATACTTTAATTTCTGGTTTTTCTTTTGGATATGATGTTCTTACATTGATAACTCCGTTCATTGCAGAGGAGCCAAACAATACTGATGAGGCACCTTTGATGACTTCAATTTGAGAAATATTCTCCATTGGTATCATATTCCATTGAACTGTTCCTCTGTCACCACTAAGTATTGGCATGTCATCAATCATAACTAAAACTCTACTGCCAGTATTGTAACTCCATCCACTTCCACCTCTAATATTTGCTTGACCATCTACAACTTGAACTCCTGGACTTTGATTCATTAAAATTTCTAAATCAGTAGTATTTTTATTTTCAATAAGACTTGGCTTTATTACATCCATCGAAACGGTTACTTCCTCTAATTTTTGTTCAAACTTTCCAGCTGATATTACAACTAAGTCTAGTTCAGTGGTTGTTGATTGAAGAAATATATTTTTATTGGTAAAATTATCCGATTTAACATTTAAGTCTAATGTATATGTTTCATATCCTATGTACTGAAACTCAACTGTATATTTTCCTGGCTCAAGATTAATTAAATAATTACCATTAAAGTCACTGGTAGTTCCTTTTTTTTCTAAATTCCCGGATTTTTTTTCGTAAATAATATTTACGCCAACAAGAACATTATTATTATCATCGAACACAACTCCTTTTATACCGCTATTTTGAGATTGTATAAAAAAACAAATAAAAAAAACTAGTTTTAGTGCAATAATTTTAGTTCTCATAGACGAATTTTGCAGTAAATATAATCATATTTTAAACTTTTTAATTTAAGGTTATTATTTTCGAATAATATAATTAGATTTGCTTACAACATATTTATTAGTTTTAGCCATGAAAAATGAAATGTTTCTTGATAAGGTAATTGCCAAAAACCCCAATGAGCCTGAGTTTATCCAGGCTGTGGAGGAGTTTTTAAATTCAGTTTTACCATTCATCAACAAAAATCCTAAATACATTGTCTCAAATATCCTTGAAAGAATAATTGAGCCTGAAAGATCAATAATATTCAAGGTACCTTGGCTTGATGATATGGGAAAGGTTCAAATTAATAGAGGTTTTAGAGTTGAGTTTAATTCAAGTATCGGACCATACAAGGGCGGCTTGAGATTTCATCCTACAGTAAACTTGTCAATATTAAAGTTTCTTGGATTTGAACAAATCTTCAAGAACGCATTAACTGGTCTACCAATGGGTGGAGGTAAGGGGGGCTCGGATTTTGATCCTAAAGGAAAGTCTGATAATGAAGTTATGAAGTTTTGTCAATCATTTATGATAGAACTTTCAAGACATATTGGACCCAACACTGATATTCCTGCTGGAGATATTGGAGTAGGTTCTCGTGAGATCGGATACATGTTTGGGCAATATAAGAGAATTAAGAACGAATTTACTGGCGTATTAACGGGTAAATCACAAAACTGGGGGGGGTCGTTAATTCGACCAGAAGCAACTGGATATGGTGTTGTTTATTTCTTAAATGAAATGTTAAAGTTCAACAAAGATACTTTAAAAGATAAGACAATTGTCATATCGGGATCCGGTAATGTTGCACAATATTCATGTGAGAAAGCGACAGAATTAGGTGCTAAGGTAATAACTCTCTCTGACTCAAGCGGGTTTATTTACGACCCTGATGGTATTAATAAAGAAAAATTAGACTTTGTATTTCATCTCAAAAATACCAAAAGAGGAAGAATTTCGGAGTATTCGAAAAAATTTGGTTGTAAATTTTACAAAAACAAAACTCCATGGGGAATCAAATGTGATGTTGCGCTTCCATGTGCAACACAAAATGAACTTACAAAAAGTGATGCCCAACTTCTAGTAAAAAATAATTGTATTGCTGTATGTGAGGGTGCTAATATGCCTTGTAGTATTGATGCAGTGGATGTTTTTTTAAATAATAAAGTGCTTTATGCTCCCGGCAAAGCTTCAAATGCAGGGGGAGTAGCGGTTTCTGGTCTCGAAATGTCACAAAATTCTCTCAGAATGAATTGGTCCAGAGATGAAGTGAATGAAAGATTGAAGTTAATAATGAGCGAAATTCATCAAAATTGTGTTAAATACGGCAGCAGTGGTGAAATTGTAAATTATGTTAATGGTTCAAATATTTCAGGATTTATTAAGGTTGCTGACTCCATGATTGATCAGGGCGTAGTTTAAAATTAATTATGAATAGTAAATACTCAAACTTATTCAAAAATATAATTGTAGAAACTAAAAATCAGGGTCTCTACAAGACGGAAAGAATAATTCAATCAACTCAGTCATCTTTGATTACTGTTGATGATAATGAAGTGCTAAATTTTTGTTCCAATAATTACCTTGGTTTGTCATCACATCATGAGGTTGTTTCTGCCGCCAAGTCAGCTCTGGACTCTCACGGTTTTGGAATGTCCTCGGTTCGTTTCATATGTGGAACTCAAAACATTCACAAAAAATTGGAAAACACCATTTCAAAATTTTTATTAAAAGAAGATACAATTTTATATGCTGCTGCATTTGACGCTAACGGAGGTTTATTTGAACCCTTATTAGGTCCAGAAGATGCAATAATATCGGACTCTTTGAATCACGCTTCAATTATTGATGGTATAAGACTCTGTAAGGCGTCCAGATACAGGTATATCAATTCTGATATGAAAGATTTAGAATCAAAACTAAAAGAAGCTCAAAACAGTCGAATTAAATTAATAGTGACTGATGGTGTTTTCTCAATGGATGGTTCTATAGCTAAGTTGGACAAAATTTGTAACCTTGCTGAAAAGTATGGTGCAATGGTAATGGTTGATGATTGTCATGCAACAGGCTTCGTAGGCTCATCGGGTCGTGGATCAGCAGAGTATCACAATGTATTAGACAAGGTTGATATCATTACTGGAACACTTGGAAAGGCTTTGGGTGGTGCTATGGGCGGATTTACTTCCTCTTCAAAAGAAGTAATACAAATTTTAAGACAAAAATCTAGGCCATATTTATTTTCTAACTCTCTTGCACCATCTATAGTTGGTGCGAGTTTAAAAGCTTTTGAAATTATACAGAGGTCAAAAAAGCCCATTGAAAGACTCAAAGAAAATACTAAATATTTTAGAACTGAGATTACAAAAATGGGTTTTGACATTTTGAAAGGCGATCATCCAATTATACCCATCATGGTTTACGATGCTGAATTGTCTCAGATCTTTTCAAAAAGACTTCTCGAAAAAGGATTGTATGTGATTGGATTTTTTTATCCAGTTGTTCCCCAAAAAATGGCCAGAATAAGAGTGCAGATATCATCTGCACATACAAGAGACCAAATTGATTTCGCTCTCCAAGCATTCAAATCTGTAGGAAAAGAACTAAACATTATTCAGTAATTGTTTAAAAAAAAAACATAGTTTATTGAATGTAATGCAAAAAATGTTATTTTTGCACTCCCTATGTTAAAGCAAATAAGCTAAGTATAGGAGCTATTGGTTTAAATTGAACTACTATGATTACTAAGTACAAAGACAAATACATAACAAAGTCAGCTATACCAAGTCAAGTTGATAAAAAATGGTTTTTGGTTAATGCCGAAGGATTACATTTGGGTAGACTAGCTTCTAAGGTCGCCAAAATCATCCGAGGCAAGCACAAGGCTTATTTTACACCTCACATGGATTGTGGTGACAATGTTGTAGTTA
Organism: Flavobacteriales bacterium; assembly: GCA_002863085.1. Lineage (GTDB taxonomy): Bacteria > Bacteroidota > Bacteroidia > Flavobacteriales > TMED113. Next base: position 8,322 of record PKDT01000006.1, on the reverse strand, counting down.
TAAATGCTGAAAAAATTGAGTTGTCTGGAAGAAAGTGGGATCAGAAAGAATATGTCAGACACACTGGGTTTCCTGGTGGAAGACGTGTAAGATCGGCACGTGAAATGCTGGAAAAGTACCCAACCAGAATGGTTGAAAAAGCAGTCAAAGGTATGCTCCCTAAAAATAAATTAGGCCGTTCAATCTTTAAAAACCTGTATGTTTATTCAGGGGATAGCCACAAACATGGCGCTCAAACCCCAAAATTGTTAAAACTTGATGACATTAAGTAATATGGAAAATTTTCATGCAATAGGACGTAGGAAGCACTCAATAGCTAGAGTTTATTTAAAAAAAGGCAAAGGTTCTATAAAAATTAATAAAAAAGATTACAAGGATTATTTTTCTACAAACCTACTTCAGTTTAAAATAGAACAGTCGCAAAATGTTGTTTCAAACTTCAAAGACTATGATATTAATGTTAATGTAATTGGCGGTGGTCTAACAGGTCAAGCTGAAGCTACGAGACTGGGAATTGCAAGGGCCTTAGTACTCATGGACGAAAACAATAAATCAGCTCTAAGAAAAGAAGGTCTTATTACGAGAGATCCAAGAATGGTTGAAAGAAAAAAGCCCGGACAAAGAAAAGCAAGAAAGAAAACTCAATTTTCAAAAAGATAATTTTAGTATTATGAATTTAGATATCAAAAAATTATTAAACGCAGGAGTCCATTTTGGACATCTCACAAGAAAAAGACATCCCAATATGGTTCCATATATATTTATGGAGAAAGATGGTACTCACATAATTGACCTTAATCAAACTATTTCTAAACTTGAAGAATCCTTGACCGCGCTAAAAAAAATTACCAAAACTGGAAGAAGAATTTTATTTGTAGCGACAAAAAAACAAGCAAAAGATATTTTAATAAAACACATAAAGCCCCTTGGTATGCCTTACATCACTGAAAGGTGGCCTGGCGGAATGCTAACAAATTTTGTTACTATAAGAAAAGCTGTAAAAAAAATGGCCCAGATAGATAAGATGAAAGAGGATGGAACAATATCAACTCTTTCCAAGCGAGAGAGATTACAGCTCGACAGGAAACGTGAAAAACTTGAAAAGGATCTTGGTAGTATATCTGACATGAACAGGCTTCCTGGAGCAATTTTTATTGTTGATATTGTTAAAGAAAAAATAGCTATTCTCGAAGCTAAAAAACTAGGAATTCCAACATTTGCTATGGTTGATACTAACTCAGATCCCAATCTAGTTGACTTTCCAGTCCCTTCCAACGATGATGCATCCAAAAGCATTGACATTATTCTTTCTCAGGTTGCGGATGCAATCAAAGAATCCCTAAATGACAGAGAAAAAGAGTCCGAGACCAAAACCAAGGAAAAAGTTTCCGAAAAATCAAAGTAAAAATAAAAGATATTACCATGACAAAAATAACTGCTTCAGAAGTAAACAAATTGAGAAAACAGACCGGAGCTGGAATGATGGACTGTAAAAAAGCATTAGTTGAGGCTGGTGGTAATTTTGATGAAGCGGTTGACATCTTACGAAAGAAGGGTCAAAAAGTAGCTGCAAAAAGAGCTGATAGAGAAACTTCTGAGGGTGTTGTGATTTCAATTACCTCTGATGATAATAAATCTGGAGCTGTAATGTCTCTTAAGTGTGAAACCGACTTTGTTGCTAAAAACAGTGATTTTGTTATGCTTGCTTTTGATATTATTAAACTTGGTTTAAAAAATAAGGCTAGTGACATAGAAAATTTAAAATCACTTCAATTTAACAGTGAAATTTCAGTAGAGGAAAAGCTAACTGAACAAACGGGAGTTATTGGTGAAAAAATCGAACTAAGTAACTATAAATTTATTGAGGCTGATTATGTCAAAGAATATATTCACACTGGAAATAAGTTAGCTTCAATTGTGGCTTTCAGTTCAAGTCCTGAAAATATTGATGAAGTAGGAAAAAATGTGGCAATGCAAATAGCAGCTATGAATCCCATTGCTCTTAATGAAGAACAAGTTTCAAAAGAGATTGTTGATAAAGAGATTGAAATAGGAAAAGATCTTGCTCGTCAGGAGGGAAAACCTGAAAACATGCTAGAAAAAATTGCTTCAGGAAGATTAAAAAAGTTTTTTAAAGAGAATACACTTGTTAACCAGATATACATCAAGGACTCCAAAATGACAGTTGGTCAGTATTTAAAAGAAATTGATGTAAACCTCAGCATTGTATCTTTTGAAAGAGTAAGTTTAACTTAGATTTTAACTGCTTTTTTAACATACATTTAAAATGTACAACAGAATTTTATTAAAGCTTAGTGGTGAGTCCCTATCAGGTGAACAAAAATTTGGAATCTGCTACAAGAAAATATCGGATTACTCACTTGAAATAAAAGATATTGTTGATATTGGAGTTGAAGTAGCTCTTGTTGTTGGTGGAGGAAATATTTACAGAGGGTCTGCAAATAATAACATTGATAGAGTCCAAGGAGATCACATGGGTATGCTTGCCACTGTTATTAATGGTTTAGCTATTCAATCTTCATTAGAAAAAATTGGTATTAAAACCAGACTTATGTCAGCTGTAAAAATTGACGAAATTGCTGAACCTTACATTAGAAGAAGGGCAGTCAGGCATTTGGAAAAAGGAAGAGTAGTTATTTTTGGTGCTGGAACAGGTAACCCCTATTTTACTACTGATACAGCTGCTGTATTACGCGCTGTTGAAATTAGCGCTGATGTTATAATTAAAGGTACGAGGGTAGATGGTGTTTTTAGTGATGACCCAGAGAAAAACTTAAATGCTACTAAATTTAACAGAATATCTTTTGATGAGGTCTATAAAAATAATCTTTCAGTAATGGATATGACGGCCTTTACTCTTTGTAAAGAAAATAAGTTGCCGATTGATATTTTTAATATCAATAAAAAGGGAAATTTAATTAAATTAATAAATGGTGAAAATATTGGAACACGCGTCCATTTTTAAAATATAGTTATGGAAGAAAACACTAAATTTATTTTTGACTTTGCTTTGAACAGCATGGAGCAATCTGTTAATCATCTTCAAAAGGAATTATCTAAGATAAGAGCTGGAAGAGCAAGTACGTCAATCCTTGATGGAATAATGGTAAATTATTATGATACACCAACTCCAATTCAAAACATAGCTAGTTTAAGCACGCCTGATGCTCGTACTATTTTAATTCAACCTTGGGAAAAACCTATCTTACCTGAAATTATTAACTCAATCAATTCATCAAACTTAGGTTTCCTTGCACAAGACACTGGTGACAAGATTATTATTAACTTACCAATCCTCACCGAAGAAAGACGAAAAGAACTAGTAAAACAGGTTAAATCAGAAACAGAATTATGTAAGGTCAGTATAAGAAACTCTAGAAGAGAAGCAAATGATGAACTCAAAAAGCTAAATAAATCTGGACTTTCTGACGATGATCTTAGAACTGCAGAGGAAAAAGTACAGTTATTCACTGATGAACAGATAAAAAAAGTTGATGCAATCTTTCTTACTAAGGAAAAAGATATTTTAACAGTTTAATTTAATGAAAGGTATTCTTTTAGCAGGAGGATCGGGTACTAGGCTGTATCCTTTGACAACATCTGTCAGCAAACAATTGTTACCTGTCTATGACAAACCTATGATTTATTACCCTTTGTCTACCTTAATAGCTTCAGGTATTAACGAAATTTTAATCATAACAACTCCAGATGACTTAATGTTATTCAAAAAATTATTAAAAGACGGTTCGCAATGGGGATGTAAATTAGAGTATGAAGTCCAAGAAAAACCTAATGGAATTGCGGAATCATTTATTATTGCAGAGAATTTTATCAATAATGATAACGTAGCCTTAATTTTAGGCGATAATATTTTCTACTTCCCATCACTAGGTCATGTGACAAAAAAATCAATTATAAATCATGGAGCAACTATTTTTGCTTATCACGTATCTGATCCAGAGAGGTACGGAGTTGTTGAGTTTTCTAATTCAGGTAGAATTATTTCAATTAGTGAAAAACCAACAAAACCTAAGTCTAATTTTGCCATACCAGGCTTTTATTTTTTTGACAAGAATGTAGTTGAATTTGCGAGAAAAATAAAGCCTAGTCCAAGAGGAGAGTTAGAAATCACAGACATTATTCAAATGTATCACAAAAAGGAAATGTTAAGTGTTATTAAAATGGATAAGGGAACAGCTTGGCTAGATACTGGTACAGTAAATTCTTTAATGGAAGCAAGTCAATTCGTTCAGGTACTCGAAAATAGACAGGGCCTAAAAGTTGGTTGTGTTGAAGAGCAAGCTTATTTGATGAAATATATAGATGAAAATGAATTGAGGTCATTATCAAGTTCCTTTAACAATAAATATGGAAAATATATTAAGTCAATTTTAGATGAATAATCTTTCAAAAAAATTAAATGAATTAATTAAAATTAAAGATGAGTTCTTAAGAGATATCATAATTAGTAAAAGCCCTTTAAGCCTTTACGAGCCAATTAATTATTTACTAAAGCTTCAGGGGAAAAACACCAGGTCAATTTTATCAATGTTATCGTATGGTCTTTTTCATAATAATTATAATGGCATTAAAAATCTAATTCTTTCGATTGAGTCATTACATAATTTTTCTTTAATACATGATGATGTAATGGATAATGCATCGAAAAGAAGGGGTTTCAAAACAATTAATTCAAAATGGTCGAATAACCAAGCAATATTATCTGGCGATGTTCTACTATTACATTCTTATAATTATTTAATTAGAGGTAATTATAGTAATGAAATTATTGATTTCTTTACAAAAACTTCAATTGAAATATGTGAGGGGCAACAATTAGACATTGATATGCAAAATCAGTTGGAAATGTCTATAGATGATTATTATAAGATGATTAACCTAAAAACCGGAGTTTTGATAAAATTTTCATTAGCAGCACCATGCCTACTATCAAACTCTGGACGTGACAATTTTGAAGCTATGGCTAATTTGGGAGAAAATATCGGCTTGCTTTTTCAGATACAAGATGATTTTTTAGACTTTTATGGTGAAGAAAAACTGACTGGAAAACTTTTAGGCGGAGATGTTTTTGAAAACAAAAAAACTTTTTTGTATTTAAAGGCATTAGAAAATTGTACCAATAAACAGAAGAAAAATTTAATTGAAATATATCATTCAAACGATAACAATAAATATCAAAAAGTAAAAGAAATATTTGATTACCTATCAATAAGAGATTTAGCTGAGCGCGAAATGACTGAATTGTCTCACAAAATATTCAGTCTCATCAATAATCTTAATATCGACTTCGACAAAAAAAGTATATTTTCAGAGTATCTTAAAAAACTAATTAATAGAAAGAATTAAACTACAAAATTAGATATTGTCTGTAAAAATCCTCAAAATTTTGTTTAAACCTGTTTGTGTCAGGATGATTATTTTCAGAGCAAATTTCAATCATTTGATTATAGAACTGTAAATTTTTTAAAATTTCCATAGAAACTCCTTGAATTTTATTTTCGGGAAATGAAAAATAGTACTGAAGTTCGCTGCTGTATATTTTGTAGAGCTCAGTTATAAGTTCATTTGCGGTCTCGTTAGAGTTTATTTTGTAATAACATTCAATAATTGGGTGAATAAAGTAATTTAGAGGGATTTTATCACCAGGCATTATTTTCATTGAGTAGTCAAGAACTTCCTTAGCTTTTTCAAATTCATTTTCATTTATAAGTTCATTTGCAAGTCGACTAAAATTATTTCGGAAATTCATTGTCATTCTGAGGTTAGTCTCATCAAGATAAATATCTTGATTTAAATTACCCCACTTATATTCTTCCATTAATATCGGAAATAAAATTCGAGTGTCAATTCCACCTAATTCATCACTGTTTAAATTTTTGTACCTGTATGGCATCAATTTATATACCATTCCGTCAAGCCGAAAATGATCATTTAAATATAAAAAAGACCGACCGGAACTTCCTATTGTAATTGCAAAATAAATAGGTCTCTTCCAATCATTTTTTTCAATTAAATCTAAAATCATAATATCTTTTTTCTCAAGTTGATTTGTATTTAAGTCTATGTCAATATAGTCAGCAACTAAATCAGATTCTAGATCATTTATGTTAGATTTATTCACAGGTATTCGAATTTTTTTAGTGTAGTAAAAATCGTAATCTTTTCCAATGTTGATTTTTGTTTCTTTTCGATCACTTTTTATCCACTTGTTAAATTGGCTTAGCTCTAAGCGCTTTTCTGATGCACCCTTATCGATGAAAATAGCAACATCTCTTGTGCCTTGTTTGTACTGGTCTCTGTTTAAACTGAATGGAACAGCTTTACCGTCATATGCATCTCTTTTCATTTGATCGATATACCAATCTGTGTTCAATAAACTTAAATTGACAATTCTGACATCTGTTCTATAGCCTTCAACTTCTTGGACATACCACAGTGGAAATGTATCGTTATCGCCCATGGTAAATAGTATTGCATTGGGTTCACATGATTTGAGATAGTTTTTTGCAAATTCAGTTGCAGTATATCTGTTAGATCTGTCATGGTCATCCCAACCTTCAATAGCCATCATGCAAGGAACTGTAAAAAGTAAACATGATATGATTGTTGAAGTCTTTATATTATTAGTGAGTTTATTAATAATTTCATAAATAAAGATTGAACCAAGACCAATCCATATTGAAAATGCATAAAATGACCCAACGTAAGCATAATCTCTTTCCCTGGGTTGAAACGGTGTTTGATTGAGCTCAATGACTATTGCGATTCCAGTAAAAAAGAATAATAAAAAAACTGACCAGGTGTCTTTTGGGTTTTTTTTATAATGATGAAAGAATCCAAGTAGGCCTAAAATTAGTGGAAGAAAATAAAAATTATTCCTACCAGCATTATTTTTTAGGTGATTTGGAATATTATCTTGAGGGCCAAGTCTAGCATTATCTAAAAAGTTAATTCCACTAATCCAGTTTCCGTTACTGAGTTCACCATGGCCCTGCTTATCATTTTGTTTCCCGACAAAGTTCCACATGAAATACCTGATGTACATGTGGTTGATTTGATAGTTTATAAAATATCTTATGTTTTGGATTGCAGTAGGTTTTTTGTTTATATTTTTAATTTTAGCCCACTCTTTATAGGCAGAGATGTGTCTGTCATCTTTACTCCACATTCTTGGGAATAATCCACTGGTTGCGTTTTCATATACCGGTACAGATTTTTTTCTATCGTCTGAAATTATGTATTTGCCTGAATTTTCGTCTTTTACATAAACGGCTTTTCCGTCGGCATAGTCAACAACTTCCGTATTAAAAAAATGTCCAAATAACAAGGGGTTAGATCCATATTGTTCGCGATTCAAATAGGACAAGAGACTAACTGCGTCCTCAGGGCTATTCTCGTCAATTGGAGTATTTGCATTAGAACGAATTATTAATGTAAAAAAGGACATATATCCGATTAGTAAAAATGTGCATGCAAGAATCGCAGTATTAGCAGTATAATAATTATACTTTTTTGTTTTTATAAGCCCCAAAACAATCGAAGTTATTATAAGTAGGAAGAAAAATATTGTCCCTGAGTTAAATGGCAGTGAAAGTTCATTGACAAAAAATATTTCAAACTTTCCTGCTAGATTTACAAACTGAGGGATAATTAAATTATAAATTACAGCAAGTAAAATAACGCCACAAAAATTTGCAAAAATAAATCCACTTGTTGAGAATTTGTGTTTTTTGAAATAGTATATCAGAACTATAGAAGGAATAACAAGAAGGCTCAACATATGAACACCAATAGAAAGTCCTATCAAATAGAATATAAATATTATCCATTTATCGGATTTTGTATTTAAAGAGTATTCATTTTCCCATTTTATAATTGCCCAAAACACAACAGCAGTAAAAAGAGAAGACATCGCATATACTTCGCCTTCGACAGCTGAAAACCAAAAAGAGTCAGAAAAGGCGTAGGACAAACTTCCAATTGATGCAGCAATTAGTGATATGTTTTTGGAATTTTCATTGACAATTTTTAATGTAACAATTTTAATTGTCCAAAACAAGAATAGTACTGTAGATGCACTACAGAGTGCTGACATAAAATTAACCATCAAAGCAACTTTTTCAACGTTGCCAAACGCTAGTTGAGAAAATAAGTTGGCAATTAATAAAAACAATGGAGCTCCAGGTGGATGCCCAACTTGTAATTTATAAGCAGTTGATATGTACTCACCGCAGTCCCACCAGCTATTTGTTGGTTCAAGAGTCAAACAATAAGTGATTA